>NZ_JADBRF010000015.1:0-8764 GCF_014930485.1 Enterobacter cloacae complex sp. P47BA
CATCGCTGTAAGTTATTCATTTCTCTGAAGCAATGTTCATCGCTTCAGGAAAAAATTACTGGGGATCCCTCTCCCCTGTGGGAGAGGGCACCCGCGCGCACCTCTTTCCCGCAGAAACATTTCGCCACACTCCCATTTCATTCCCGCCGTTTACATCTTCATCGCCTTTCATTATTGTTATGTTATAACATTATTTTTGAGTTGAAATATCCATGTCCCTGTTTTCTCTCTCATCCCCGGTTCGGCTGCTGCTGGCGATGGTGCTCATTCTGTTTCTCGGGCTGGCCGTGCGCTGGGCGGTGGCGCTGCCATGATCGTGATGAACGCACTGGTTGCGGGCTACGACCGCCAGCCCGTCACGCGTCCGCTTTCGGGCGTGATTGAACGCGGCAGCATGACCGCGATTATCGGCGCCAACGGCTGCGGCAAATCCACGCTGCTGAAAACCCTCGCCGGATTTATTCCGCCCGTCAGCGGCAGATTTCACTGGCAGGGTAGACGACCGGTAATCGGCTGGCTGGCGCAGCGTCACGCGCTGGAAGCGCAATTTCCGCTGACCGTCCAGGACGTGGTGAGCATGGGCTGCTGGCCCGGAATTTCGCTTTTCGCCGGTTTTCGTCGCGAAGCGCGTCTGCGCATTAGTGGTGCACTTGAGCGCGTGGGGCTGGAGTCGATGGCGCTCTCCACCATTGATGAACTCTCCGGCGGCCAGTTTCAGCGCATGCTTTTTGCCCGCGTGTTAGTACAGCAGGCGCCGCTGGTGATGCTCGACGAGCCCTTCTCCGGCGTTGATGAAGCGACCTGCAACGTGCTGATGGACCTGATGCTGGAGATGTATATGCAGGGGCAAACGCTGCTCGCGGTACTGCACGACAGCGAGCGCGTAGCGCGCCACTTCCCGCAGACGCTGCTGCTGGATACTGACGCCCCCCAGTGGAAAACCGAACGGGTGAGGGTGGCATGATCTGGCACACATTCTTCCAGCCGTTTATCGAATTCGGTTTTATGCGCCGCGCGCTGGTGGTTTGCCTGGCGCTCTCCGTCAGCACCACCGCGCTCGGCGTGTTTCTTCAGCTGCGCCGGATGAGCCTGATGGGCGATGCGCTTTCTCACGCCATTTTGCCCGGCGTCGCCGTGGGGTATTTGCTCAGCGGGATGTCGCTGTTGGCTATGACCGTCGGCGGGTTTATCGCCGGGATTGCCGTTGCGCTGGTGGCCGGGCTGGTCAGCCGCCGCACGCCGCTGAAAGAGGATGCCAGCTTTGCCGGTTTTTACCTGGGGTCACTGGCGCTGGGCGTCACGCTGGTATCTCTGCGCGGCTCGAATGTCGATCTGCTGCATCTGCTGTTTGGTTCAATCCTCGCGGTGGACAACGACGCCGCGCTGTTTGTGACCGGCGTGTGCATCTTCACCCTTATCATGCTGGCCCTTTTTTACCGCGGGCTGGTGACGGAGGCGTTTGACACCGCCTGGCTGGAGGTGAATGCCCGCTGGCTACCCGGCGTATTGCACGGTCTGTTTCTGGCGCTGCTGGTCCTGAACCTGGTGGCCGGTTTTCAGGTGCTCGGCACGCTGATGGCCGTCGGGCTGATGATGCTCCCGGCGGTGGCGGCGCGCTGTTGGGTCCGCACCTTACCCGGATTACTCCTGATGGCCGGTATCAGCGGTATTTTCTGCGCGTGGCTGGGGCTAAGCCTCTCCTGGGCGGCAAGTTTACCGGCGGGGCCATCTATTGTGCTGACCGCCAGCGCGCTGTTCTTTATTTCCGTTTTATTTGGCACGCGCAGCAGGCTGGCTGGCAGCCTGCGGGCGCTTTTTTAACGCAAGGGGAAACGATGAAAAGTACAGGATTAATCATGGCGCTAGCGCTGGGGATGATGTCGCATAGCGTGATGGCGAAAACGCTGAATGTGGTCACCAGCTTTTCGATACTGGGGGATATCGCACAGGAGGTGGGGGGCGATCGTGTAAACGTGACGACGCTGGTGGGGCCGGACGGCGATCCCCATACCTTCGAACCGTCGCCTAAGGACAGCGCGGCGCTGAGCAAGGCTGACGTGGTCGTGGTCAACGGTTTGGGGCTGGAAGGCTGGCTCGACCGCCTGGTGAAAGCCTCCGGGTTCAAAGGCCAGCTGGTCGTTGCCTCAAACGGGGTGAAAACCCACACGCTTGAGGAAGATGGAAAGACCGTGACCGATCCGCACGCCTGGAACAGCGCGGCGAACGGTGCGCTGTATGCGCAAAATATTCTGAACGGGCTGGTGAAAGCCGATCCGGAAAACAAAGCGGCGCTGGAGGCTTCAGGAAAACCATACATTGCGCAACTGACCCAACTGGACAGCTGGGCCAAAACGCGCTTTAGCCAGATCCCGCAGGAAAAGCGCAAAGTGCTGACCAGCCATGACGCGTTTGGTTATTTTGGCCGCGCTTACGGCGTAACCTTCCTGGCACCTCAAGGGCTCTCTTCAGAGAGCGAGGCCAGCGCGTCGCAGGTGGCGGAGATTATCAAGCAGATTAAAGCCGACGGCGTGAAAACGTGGTTTATGGAAAACCAGCTCGATCCGCGTCTGGTGAAGCAGATTGCGTCGGCGACGGGCGCACAGCCGGGCGGCGAACTTTACCCGGAAGCCCTGTCGGCAAAAGGTGGGGCAGCAGACACCTACGTTAAGGCGTTTCGCCATAATGTCGATACGCTTGCGAACAGCATGAAATAATATTTCTACAGCCGGTGCGCCCGCACCGGCTTTTTTCTGAAGCCCCCTCGTAAAACCTGAAGCGCATCCCCATATCTGACGAGAAAGTGCTATCTTGTGCTGCACGTTTTTCTCAAGCCTGGAGCAAGAATGACTGACCATGAATTGATGCAGCTTAGCGAGATCGTTGGCCTTGCCCTGAAGCAGCGTGGCGCGACTATTACCACCGCGGAATCCTGCACCGGCGGCTGGGTGGCGAAAGCGATTACCGATATCGCCGGCAGTTCCGCCTGGTTTGAACGTGGCTTTGTGACCTACAGTAACGAAGCTAAGGCGCAGATGATTGGCGTGCGCGAAGCCACGCTGGAACAGCATGGCGCGGTCAGCGAACCGGTTGTCATTGAAATGGCCATTGGCGCGCTGAAAGAGGCGCGGGCAGATTACGCTATTTCCATCAGCGGCATCGCGGGGCCGGACGGCGGCAGCGACGTGAAGCCTGTCGGCACCGTCTGGTTCGGGTTTGCCACGTCCAAAGGGGAAGGGATCACCCGCCGGGAGTGCTTCAGCGGCGATCGCGAAAGCGTGCGTCGTCAGGCTACCGTTTATGCGTTAAAAACGCTCTGGCAACAATTTCTACAAAATACTTGATACTGTATGACTATACAGTATAATTGCACCAACAGAACAGAAGTCCATGGTGAAGCGCAGTTGCTTCTCCCGGCATGACAGGAGTAATAATGGCTATCGACGAAAACAAACAGAAAGCGTTGGCGGCAGCACTGGGCCAGATCGAAAAGCAATTCGGTAAAGGCTCCATCATGCGCCTGGGTGAAGACCGTTCCATGGATGTGGAAACTATCTCCACCGGTTCGCTTTCTCTGGATATCGCACTGGGCGCGGGCGGTTTGCCGATGGGGCGTATCGTAGAAATCTACGGTCCGGAATCCTCAGGTAAAACGACGCTGACCCTGCAGGTTGTTGCAGCGGCGCAGCGCGAAGGTAAAACCTGTGCGTTTATCGATGCCGAGCACGCGCTGGACCCGGTCTATGCCCGTAAGCTGGGCGTTGATATCGACAACCTGCTGTGTTCCCAGCCGGACACCGGCGAGCAGGCGCTGGAAATTTGTGACGCGCTGGCACGCTCCGGTGCGGTTGACGTGATCATCGTCGACTCCGTTGCGGCGCTGACGCCAAAAGCGGAAATCGAAGGTGAAATCGGTGACTCTCACATGGGCCTCGCGGCACGTATGATGAGCCAGGCGATGCGTAAGCTGGCCGGTAACCTGAAGCAGTCCAATACGCTGCTGATCTTCATCAACCAGATCCGTATGAAAATTGGTGTGATGTTCGGTAACCCGGAAACCACCACCGGTGGTAACGCTCTGAAATTCTACGCCTCTGTCCGTCTGGATATCCGCCGTATCGGCGCGGTGAAAGAGGGCGAGAACGTGGTGGGTAGCGAAACCCGCGTGAAGGTTGTGAAGAACAAAATCGCAGCACCGTTCAAACAGGCTGAATTCCAGATCCTCTACGGCGAAGGTATCAACTTCCTCGGCGAACTGGTTGACCTGGGCGTGAAAGAGAAGCTGATTGAAAAAGCGGGCGCCTGGTACAGCTACAACGGTGACAAGATTGGTCAGGGTAAAGCGAATGCTATCTCCTGGCTGAAAGAGAACCCGGCTGCGGCGAAAGAGATTGAGAAGAAGGTGCGTGAGCTTCTGCTGAACAACCAGGACTCCAAACCTGATTTCGTGGTGGATGCCGCGGATGCTGAAGAAACCAACGAAGACTTTTAAGTCTCTCGTGTAAAGATGAAGGGCTGCTGACGCGGCCCTTTTTGCATTTCTGATTCTGCAGGTTTTTTATGAGTGAACCGACATCACGCCGACCCGCCTACGCGCGCTTGCTGGATCGTGCGGTACGCATTCTCGCCGTGCGCGACCACAGTGAACAGGAGCTGCGGCGGAAGCTGTCAGCGCCCGTCATGAGCAAAAACGGGCCGGAGGAGATTGATGCCACTGCGGAAGACTACGACCGCGTGGTGGCCTGGTGCTATGAGCATCATTACCTGGACGATGACCGGTTTGCCTCGCGTTTTCTCGCCAGCCGTGGGCGTAAAGGGTATGGGCCCGCGCGCATCCGCCAGGAGCTAAGCCAGAAAGGGGTGACCAGGGAGTCCATCGAAAAAGCGATGCGTGAAAGCGACACGGACTGGTGCGAATTGGCAAAAGAACAGGCGATTCGAAAATACGGTGAACCGCTGCCGCGTGAATTTTCAGAAAAAGTCAAAATCCAGCGCTTTTTGCTCTACCGCGGCTTTCTGATGGAAGATATTCAGGATATCTGGCGTAATTTTGCCGATTGAACGCATGCGGGATTTTACTTCCCACCCAAGAAAACTTATCTTATTCCCACTTTTTCCAGTAGCTGGTCTGTCCAACGGTTTACCGATACAGACCTGCTACGACATTTCGTTAGCTTGATTTCAGGATAATTATGAGCAAGAGCACCGCTGAGATCCGTCAGGCGTTTCTCGATTTTTTCCATAGTAAGGGACACCAGGTTGTTGCCAGCAGCTCCCTGGTACCGAACAATGACCCGACTTTACTGTTTACCAACGCCGGGATGAACCAGTTCAAGGATGTTTTCCTTGGTCTCGACAAGCGTAATTATTCCCGCGCCACAACCTCACAGCGTTGCGTGCGTGCGGGCGGTAAACACAACGATCTGGAAAACGTCGGTTACACCGCGCGCCACCATACGTTCTTCGAAATGCTGGGTAACTTCAGCTTCGGCGACTACTTCAAACATGATGCCATTCAATACGCATGGGAGCTGCTGACCGGTGAAAACTGGTTCAACCTGCCGAAAGAGCGTCTGTGGGTGACCGTCTACGAAACCGATGACGAAGCGTTCGAAATCTGGGAAAAAGAAGTGGGTATCCCGCGCGAGCGTATTATTCGCATCGGTGATAACAAAGGCGCGCCATATGCGTCTGATAACTTCTGGCAGATGGGCGACACCGGTCCTTGCGGTCCGTGCACCGAGATCTTCTACGATCACGGCGACCATATCTGGGGCGGCCCTCCAGGCAGCCCGGAAGAAGACGGCGATCGCTATATTGAGATCTGGAACATCGTCTTCATGCAGTTCAACCGCCAGGCTGACGGCACTATGGAGCCGCTGCCGAAGCCATCCGTTGATACCGGTATGGGCCTGGAGCGTATTGCCGCAGTGCTGCAGCACGTTAACTCCAACTATGACATTGACCTGTTCAGCACGCTGATCAAATCCGTCGCGGAAGTGACCGGTGCGACCGACCTCAGCAACAAATCGCTGCGCGTAATCGCAGACCACATTCGTTCCTGTGCGTTCCTGATTGCCGACGGCGTTATCCCGTCGAATGAAAACCGTGGCTACGTGCTGCGTCGTATCATTCGTCGTGCCATCCGTCACGGCAACATGCTGGGCGCGAAGGACACCTTCTTCTATAAACTCGTTGGGCCACTGGTTGGCGTGATGGGTTCAGCCGGTGACGAGCTGAAACGTCAGCAGGCGCAGGTTGAGCAGGTTCTGAAAACCGAAGAAGAGCAGTTTGCGCGTACGCTGGAGCGCGGCCTGGCGCTGCTGGACGAGGAGCTGGCAAAGCTTAAGGGCGACACGCTGGATGGCGAAACCGCTTTCCGCCTGTACGACACCTACGGCTTCCCGGTTGACCTGACGGCGGACGTTTGCCGCGAGCGCAACATCAAAGTTGACGAAGCGGGCTTCGAAGCCGCGATGGAAGAGCAGCGCCGTCGTGCGCGTGAATCCAGCGGTTTCGGTGCAGACTACAACGCGATGATCCGCGTTGATAGCGCATCAGAATTCAAAGGTTATGACGCGCTGGAACTGACCGGCAAAGTGACCGCCCTGTTTGTTGACGGTAAAGCCGTGGACAGCATCAGCGCGGGTCAGGATGCGGTTGTCATTCTGGACAAAACTCCGTTCTACGCGGAGTCCGGCGGTCAGGTTGGTGATAAAGGCGAACTGAAAGGCAACGGCTTTAGCTTCAGCGTCAGCGACACCCAGAAATACGGTCAGGCGATCGGTCACCAGGGCAAACTGGTATCCGGTTCTCTGAAAGTGGGCGAGGGCGTACAGGCTAACGTTGATGAAGCACGCCGTGCGCGCATTCGTCTGAACCACTCTGCAACCCACCTGATGCACGCAGCCCTGCGCGACGTGCTGGGTACCCACGTTGCACAGAAAGGTTCTCTGGTAAACGATAAAGTGCTGCGCTTCGACTTCTCGCATTTTGAAGCGATGAAGCCGTCTGAAATTCGCGCGGTGGAAGACCTGGTGAACGCGCAGATCCGTCGTAACCTGCCAATTGAGACCCACATTATGGATCTTGAGGACGCGAAGAAAAAAGGTGCGATGGCGCTGTTTGGCGAGAAATATGACGAGCGCGTTCGCGTGCTGAGCATGGGCGACTTCTCTACCGAACTGTGCGGCGGTACTCACGCCTCGCGCACCGGTGACATCGGCCTGTTCCGCATTGTATCCGAATCTGGTACGGCTGCAGGTGTGCGTCGTATTGAAGCGGTGACCGGTGAAGGCGCAATCGCCAGCCTGCATGCGCAGAGCGATCAGCTGCACGACATCGCGCAGCTGCTGAAAGGCGATAGCCAGAATCTGGGCGAGAAAGTGCGCGTTGCGCTGGATCGTACTCGTCAGCTGGAAAAAGAGCTGCAGCAGCTGAAAGAGCAGGCTGCGGCGCAGGAGAGTGCAAACCTCTCCAGCAAGGCTGTAGACATTAAGGGCGTCAAACTGCTGGTCAGCGATCTGGCGGGCGTTGAGCCTAAGATGCTGCGTACTATGGTCGACGATCTCAAGAACCAGCTTGGTTCTACCGTTATCGTGCTGGCGACGGTGGCAGAAGGTAAGGTTTCTCTGATTGCGGGCGTCTCTAAGGATGTGACCGACCGCGTTAAAGCAGGGGAACTGATTGGTATGGTCGCTCAGCAGGTGGGCGGCAAGGGTGGCGGTCGTCCGGACATGGCGCAAGCCGGTGGTACGGATGCGGCGGCACTTCCTGCGGCATTAGCCAGCGTTGAAAGCTGGGTAAGCGCGAAACTGTAATAACTACAAAGCACAAGCAGACGCCATAGCGGCAACGTTATGGCGTCTTGTTCACTGTGCTATCGATAACGATAAAGTCAGGTTGAGTTTGTGTATATCGGCTAAACTTACGTTTAACAGAATGTGATGCCGTGACTGCTTACACTTTACGTGTTTGTCATCGCTTACTTTTTGGCGTTATATGATGGATAATGCCGGGATACAAGAGACCCGACTCTTTTAATCTTTCAAGGAGCAAAGAATGCTGATTCTGACTCGTCGAGTTGGTGAGACCCTCATGATTGGGGATGAGGTCACCGTGACAGTTTTAGGGGTAAAGGGTAACCAGGTACGTATTGGTGTTAACGCTCCTAAAGAAGTATCTGTCCACCGTGAAGAGATCTACCAGCGTATCCAGGCTGAAAAATCCCAGCAGTCCAGTTACTGATATTGTCGCGTCTCGCTGTCGGGCGAGACGCAACCCTCCCGCTATTTTTCCTGCATAAAGTTACCGTTCTATTTCAAACGCTTCGTTTTTGACCACTCTCATAACCTTATCTCATCCAAATAACGCGCTTCTCTCAACACAATTCTGTGAAGATGCCTGCAAAATCCGCTTATAAAACACTCTCTTTGCGGCTTTTACATGCGAATTGCGTGCGAATTGTGCAAACGAAAAAAGCATGTGGAAAATTGTTTGACTTATAAGTCCCAGAAAGTAATATATGCGCCACGCAGCGACGAGAAGCTCTTAACGAGTTGCTCGAAGCACTCGAAAGAGGCGTTGTGTGGTGAGGTGGCCGAGAGGCTGAAGGCGCTCCCCTGCTAAGGGAGTATGCGGTCAAAAGCTGCATCCGGGGTTCGAATCCCCGCCTCACCGCCATTTTGCATCCGTAGCTCAGCTGGATAGAGTACTCGGCTACGAACCGAGCGGTCGGAGGTTCGAATCCTCCCGGATGCACCATCTA
>NZ_JADBRF010000015.1:8772-140229 GCF_014930485.1 Enterobacter cloacae complex sp. P47BA
CCGTAGCTCAGCTGGATAGAGTACTCGGCTACGAACCGAGCGGTCGGAGGTTCGAATCCTCCCGGATGCACCATCTATTACTTCATATTGCTTTCGAAGTGATATGAATATCGAGCAGTACAGTAGTAAATCCTGATGCATCCGTAGCTCAGCTGGATAGAGTACTCGGCTACGAACCGAGCGGTCGGAGGTTCGAATCCTCCCGGATGCACCATCTCTTCTAGTGATCCCCTTCGATGTTTAGTTCTTAATCACTCTCATTGTTATCACTTCGCAATCAGCGACAAAAATCCCCTTTTACGATAAAGTAATGCTTTGTTAATCGTTTAGCGAGAGCACGATGTACGCACAGTATGACGGTTTGATCTTCGACATGGACGGCACCCTCCTGGATACCGAACCCACGCATCGTCAGGCCTGGACCGACGTCCTGGGCCGTTACGGTATGCGTTTCGATTTACAGGCGATGATTGCCCTCAACGGATCGCCCACCTGGCGTATCGCACAGGCCGTGATTGAGCTGAATCAGGCCGATCTCGACCCGCATCAGCTCGCGCGTGAAAAAACCGATGCGGTAAAAGCCATACTGTTAGACACCGTGCAGCCTCTACCACTCATTGACGTCGTCAAGGAGTGGCACGGGCGTCGTCCTATGTCTGTCGGCACGGGCAGCGAGAGCGCGATTGCTGAAGCGCTACTCAACCACCTTGGCCTGCGCCACTATTTTTCTGCCGTCGTTGCTGCCGATCATGTTAAGCATCACAAACCCGCACCGGATACCTTCCTGCTCTGCGCAGAATTAATGGGTGTTCCACCCGCAAAATGCGTGGTGTTTGAAGATGCTGATTTTGGCATTCAGGCCGCGCGTGATGCCGGAATGGCGGCGGTGGACGTTCGCTTACTGTGAGTGACGCGCTGTCACTTGCCTCATTATTCGCCAGCAGTTTTTTAAGCTCCACGCTGTTACCGGGCAATTCGGAAGTGGTGCTGGTGGCGATGCTATTGTCCGGCGTAAGTCAGCCCTGGTTGCTGGTCTTAATAGCAACAATGGGTAATAGCCTTGGAGGGCTGACTAACGTTATTCTTGGGCGTTTCTTTCCGCTGCGCGAAAAATCGCGCTGGCAGGAAAAGGCAGTCGGCTGGCTAAAACGCTATGGCGCTGCCACGCTGTTATTAAGCTGGATGCCTGTAATAGGCGATTTACTGTGTCTGCTGGCGGGATGGATGCGCATCTCCTGGGGACCGGTGCTCTTTTTTTTGTGCCTTGGCAAGGCGTTGCGCTATGTTCTCGTGGCGTGGGCAACACTACAGGGTATGACGTGGTGGCACTAATTGGTGGAATGAATACGCGACCTTCAATCGTCAACCATTACAATTATGCTGAGTAACATTACTTTGACAGGCGGGAGGTCAATTTGATCCCGGACGTATCTCAGGCGCTGGCCTGGCTGGAAAACCACCCTCAGGCTCTGAAGGGTATTCAGCGTGGTCTTGAGCGTGAAACGCTGCGCGTTAACGCGGACGGTAGCTTAGCGACGACGGGTCACCCGAAGGCGTTAGGCTCGGCGCTGACACATAAATGGATCACAACCGATTTCGCTGAAGCGCTGCTGGAGTTCATTACGCCGGTGGACGGCGATATTGATCATATGCTGACGATCCTGCGCGACATCCATCGCTACACCGCGCGCAATCTCGGCGATGAGCGTATGTGGCCGCTCAGCATGCCGTGCTATATCGAGCAGGGCCAGGAGATTGAGCTGGCGCAGTACGGCACGTCAAACATTGGTCGGCTGAAAACGCTCTATCGCGAAGGTCTTAAAAATCGCTACGGCGCGCTGATGCAGACGATCTCTGGCGTGCATTACAATTTCTCTTTGCCGATGGCGTTCTGGCAGGCGAAGGGGGGAGAAACGGATAAAGAAGCGATCTCCGCCGGTTATTTCCGTCTGATCCGCAACTATTACCGTTTTGGCTGGGTGATTCCGTATCTGTTTGGCGCGTCGCCTGCCATTTGTTCATCGTTCCTGCAGGGGAAACCGACCACGCTGCCGTTCGAAAAAACCGAGTGCGGCATGTACTATCTCCCGTACGCGACTTCTCTGCGCATGAGCGATCTGGGCTATACCAATAAATCGCAAAGCAATCTCGGTATTACGTTTAACGAATTGCACGAATATGTGGCAGGATTGAAGCGGGCGATTAAAACTCCGTCGGAAGAGTACGCGAAAATCGGCCTCGAAAAAGACGGAAAGCGCCTGCAAATCAACAGCAACGTATTGCAGATTGAAAACGAACTGTATGCGCCAATTCGTCCGAAGCGCGTGACGCGCAGCGGTGAAACGCCGTCGGATGCGCTGCAGCGCGGCGGCATTGAATACATTGAAGTGCGCTCGCTGGACATCAACCCGTTCTCACCGATTGGCGTTGACGAGCAGCAGGTTCGCTTCCTGGATCTGTTTATGGTCTGGTGCGCGCTGGCGGATGCGCCGGAAATGAGTTCAGACGAACTGCTTTGTACGCGCACGAACTGGAACCGCGTGATTCTGGAAGGCCGTAAACCGGGTCTGACGCTGGGTATTGGCTGCGAAACGGCGCAGTTCCCGCTGGCTAAGGTTGGTAAGGATCTGTTCCGTGACCTGAAGCGTGTTGCCCGCACCCTGGACAGCATCGACGGCGGCGACGCGTATCAACAGATTTGCGACCAGCTGGTGGAATGCTTTGATAACCCGGAACTGACGTTCTCTGCGCGCATTTTGCGCACCATGATCGAGCAGGGGATTGGCGGCACGGGGCGTTCACTCTCAGCGGAGTATCGTGAGATGCTGATGCAGGAGCCGTTAGAGATCCTGAGCGAAGCGGATTTTGTCGCGGAGCGCGACGCGTCCCTGGTGCGTCAGAAAGAGGTTGAAGCGGCGGATACGGAGCCGTTTGAGGCGTTTCTGGCGAAGCAGGCTTAAGCAGAAAAGAAAAAGGCCACATCGCTGTGGCCAAAATATACATCTCTGAATTCAGGGATGATGATAACAAATGCGCGTCTTTCATATACTCAGACGTGCATTCTGTAGAAGAGTTCAGTTTATTTTAAAAAAAATCACTATCGGAGGTGACGTATGCCGTTATTAGATAGCTTTACTGTCGACCATACCCGTATGGAAGCACCTGCAGTCCGCGTGGCGAAGACCATGCACACCCCGCACGGCGACACGATCACCGTCTTCGATCTGCGCTTCTGCGTGCCGAATAAAGAAGTGATGCCGGAGAAAGGCATTCACACCCTGGAACACCTGTTCGCCGGTTTCATGCGTGACCACCTGAACGGCAACGGCGTTGAGATCATCGACATCTCTCCGATGGGCTGCCGTACCGGCTTCTACATGAGCCTGATTGGTCAGCCTGAAGAGAAACGCGTCGCCGATGCGTGGAAAGCGGCGATGGAAGACGTGCTGAAAGTGAAAGAGCAGAACCAGATCCCTGAGCTGAACGTTTACCAGTGCGGCACTTACCAGATGCACTCTCTGGAAGAAGCCCAGGAAATTGCCCGTCACATCATCGAGCGTGACGTTCGCGTGAACAGCAATGAAGAGCTGGCCCTGCCAAAAGAAAAACTGCAGGAACTGCACATCTAGTATTGTGCCTGTGGATGCCCGGTGGCGCTTCGCTGGCCGGGCCTACAATCCTCATGACGACAACCACCACCTTCTCCTTTACCCATCGCCCGCTTGTGCCGTTTTCGCATGATTATGCTCATGGCGATAGCGAGCCGTGGCATGAGCACGACTGCGCGCAGTTGCTGCACAGCCTGACGGGCGTCGTGCGGGTCGATACCGCATCCGGCTGCTGGGTAGTGCCGCCCGGGCGCGGCGTCTGGCTACCGGCGGGGACACAGCACTCGCTTCGCATCACCGGCAACGTTGCAGCCCGCACGCTGTTTATCGATCCGCTGGCGCGAGCCGATCTCCCGGCGACCTGTCAGATCGTGCAGATCTCCCCGCTGCTGCGCGAGCTGATCCTCACCTCCCTGACGCTACCGGAGTCGTACTCGCCGGGAAGCCGTGACGAGCGCGTGTATGAGCTCATTCTGGATGAAATTCGCATCATGCCGGTGCTGCCGTTTCACCTGCCGGAACCGGAAAGTGAAGCGTTACGCCAGCTGTGTCGGCAGATCCGTCAGTTACCAGGTGAAAGCTGGAGCGGTCAACAGAGCGCGAGTTTGCTCGGAATGAGCGAGCGTACGCTGAACCGCCATTTTCAGCAGCAGACCGGGTTAAGCTACGGCGAGTGGGTGAGAAGGGCGCGCCTGCTGGAAGCCTTAGTGCGGCTGGCGCAGGGCCAGCCGGTGCTGCGCGTGGCGCTGGATCTGGGATACGGCAGCCACAGCGCCTTTACGGCGATGTTCCGCAGGGCGATGGGTATCTCTCCCAGCGATTACTTTAAGAACGACTGACCGCGTTAAACAGCGCCTGAAGCGACGCGCGCGCCACGTCGCTGTCAATGCCCACGCCCCAGCTGCTGGTGCCGTCCTGGAACAGGCAGCGGATATAGGCCACCGAGCGGCTGTCGCTGCGTTCGCCCAGCGTATGTTCGTGATAATCCTTAATCACAAACGGCGCGTTGACCCAGCGGCTCAGGCCCTGCGCGGCAGCGGAGAGCAGACCGTTGCCCTGACCCTCCAGCTGGCGCGTTCCCCCCTGCGTGACAACGCTTGCCGTCAGCCGCAGCTGGCCGTCCTGCTGGCCGTCGCTGCGGTAGGATTGCAGCGCCAGCTGCGGCGTCGTTACAAGCCCGTAGCGGGTGCGGAAAAGCTGCCACAGTGCGTTCTGCGTCATTTCTTTCCCGTGGCGATCCGTTTCCTGCTGCACGTGCTGGCTAAAATCCTGCTGCAGGGCGCGGGGCAGCTTCAGGCCGTGGTTTTGCTCAATAAGCCAGGCGCTGCCGCTTTTTCCTGACTGGCTGTTCACGCGGATCACCGCTTCGTAGGTGCAGCCTATGTCCTGCGGATCGACGGGCAGATAGGGCATCTCCCAGCGATCGCTAGGCCTGCGGGCATCAAAGCCTTTCTTAATGGCGTCCTGGTGCGAGCCGGAGAAGGCGGTATAGGCCAGCCGTCCTGCCCACGGATGGCGCGGATGGACAGGCAACTGGTTGCAGGTCTCTACCGTTTCGACCACCCGATTCATATCGCTAAAGTCCAGATTGGGACTAATGCCCTGGCTGTAGAGGTTCATCGCCAGCGTTACCAGGCAAACGTTGCCCGTGCGTTCGCCGTTGCCAAAAAGGCAGCCCTCTACGCGGTCGGCCCCGGCCATCACCGCCAGCTCCGCGCTGGCGACGCCCGTTCCGCGGTCGTTATGCGGATGCACGCTGATGCACACGTCGCGGCGGCGGCTGAAGTGGCGACAGAAATACTCGATCTGGTCGGCATAGACGTTCGGCGTACTGACCTCGACGGTAGCGGGTAAATTGATCACCATTGGCCGTTCATCGCATGGCTGCCAGATCTCCGCCACGGCTTCACAAATCTCCAGTGCAAACTCCGGCTCGGTAAAGCAGAAGGTTTCCGGGGAGTACTCGTACTGCCAGCGGGTTTCAGGGTTCTCTTCACAAAGCTGGCGGATAAGCCGCGTGGCGCGGGTGGCCAGCTCGACGATCTGCGCTTTCTCCATACCGAACACCAGGCGGCGGAACAGCGGAGCGGTGGCGTTATACAGGTGGACGGTGGCCTGCTTCGCGCCGCGCAGGGATTCAAAAGTACGATGGATAAGATCTTCCCGCGCCTGTGTTAACACCTGAATCGTGACGTCATCCGGAATGCGGTTCTCTTCGATAAGCTGGCGGACAAAGTTGAAGTCGGTCTGCGAGGCGGACGGGAAGGCGACCTCAATCTCTTTAAATCCGCAGCCCAGCAGCAAATCCCAGAACTGCAGCTTGCGCGCGCTGTCCATCGGCTCGGCAAGCGCCTGGTTGCCGTCGCGTAAGTCTGTCGAAAGCCAGCGCGGCGCGCGGGTGATGGTCTGCTCCGGCCAGCGGCGGTCGGGCAATGAAACGGTGGGATAAGGCTGGTATTTGTCGGCGGGTGTGTTCAGCATGATGCGCTCCTGTTGTCTTTTCACTATCGTGAATTGATTTCAGGAGCGCTGCTTTATCGAAACTGACAATCGCTGTCGCGTTCTGGACAACGCGAATTAGTGCGCCCCTCCGCCGCCGCCACCGGCGCCAAACGGCGGTCTGGCAAACCACACCAGCCCCAGCAGGACGATGAAGATCCCCGCTGATATCCAGAAAATCTCGTTTGCCGAGATAATCAGCCCCTGGTTGGTGATCTGCTGGGCAATCCAGCCGGATGCCTGCTGCTCCGTCATCCCCATGCCCTGAAGCTGACTGTACATCTGCTGGGCATTCGGATTGTACGGGTTCACCGCTTCGGTCAGCTGGGCGTGGTGCATCGATTCACGGTTGGTCCACAGGGTGGTGGTGATCGACGTCCCGATGGAACCCGCTAGCGTACGGGTGAAGTTCGACAGGCTTGATGCCGCCGCCAGACGCTCAGGCGGCAGGCCAGAGAGCGTAATGGTGGTCAGCGGCATAAAGAAGCACGCTACCGCAAAGCCCTGAATGAACTGCGGCCACGCCGAGGCGCCAAAGTCCATTCCCGGCTCAAAGGTATACGCGCGCCAGTAGAAGCACACGGCGTACATAATGAAGCTGAACGTCACCAGCCGACGCATGTCGAGCTTGTGGGCGAAGCGGCCAATAATCGGCGACAGCAGAACCGGGATCACCCCAACGGGCGCTGAGGCCAGACCCGCCCAGGTCGCGGTATAGCCATACACCTCCTGCAACAGCTGCGGCAGCAGAACAATCGCGCCGAAGTAGAGCATATAGGCGAGGCTGATACACAGGCAGCCGATGGTGAAGTTTCGCGATTTGAAGAGCGAGAGATCGACAATCGGGTTGTCGTCCGTCAGCTCCCAGACAATCAGGAAGCTTATCGACACCACCGCGACAATGGTCAGGATGATGATCTCCTGCGAGTTGAACCAGTCGAGCTCTTTACCGCGGTCGAGCATGATTTGCAGACTGCCGATACCCAGGATCAGCAGCGCCAGCCCGATGCTGTCGATACGGCGCTGTTCGGTGCGCGTCTCTCGTCCCCGCAGCGACTGCAGCGTCATCAATACCACGACGGCGCCAATCGGTACGTTGATAAAGAAGATCCAGCCCCAGTGGTAGTTATCGCTGATGTACCCGCCCAGAATCGGTCCGCAGATAGGCGCGACGATAACGGTCATTGACCACAGCGCCAGCGCGACCGAACGCTTTGCTGGGGGGTAGTTGCTCAGCAGCAAACTCTGCGACAGCGGGATCAGCGGCCCGGCGACAATCCCCTGAATGACGCGGAAGAAAATCAGCATCGTCAGGCTGCTGGACATGCCGCACGCCCAGGAGGCAAGAACAAACGCTACCGTGGACCAGAGGAACAGCTTCACCTCACCGACGCGCTTCGCCAGCCAGCCGGTGATAGGGATGGAGATGGCGTTTGCCACCCCAAACGAAGTAATGACCCAGGTCCCCTGGCTCAGCGACGAGCCAAGGTTGCCGGCGATGGTTGGGATCGCCACGTTTGCGATGGTGGAGTCCAGCACCTGCATGAATGTCGCCAGCGACAGCGCAATGGTCATAATGACCAGCTGCGCGCCTTCCAGCGGTTTTTGCGGCTTTTGCTGTTGCATAACGCTCACCTTCGGTTTAACCGGCGTTTGCCTTCACGATGTCATCGATCAGTTTGTTGACCGGATCGAGGCTAATTTCACGGGCGTTACTTTCATAAACCGGGCTGCTACGCACCTGGCTTGCCAGGATCTGACCGTCGCGGTTCGCGGTATCGACCGTCACAAGCGTTGAGAGGCCGATACGCAGCGGGTGATCCGCCAGCTGTTTGGCATCCAGCTCGATACGCACGGGCAGACGCTGAACCACTTTAATCCAGTTACCGGTGGCGTTTTGCGCAGGCAGCAGGGAGAAGGCGCTGCCGGTCCCCATATCCAGACCCACCACTTTCCCGGTGTACTTCACGTCATCGCCGTAGATATCGCTGACCACGGTTGCGGTCTGGCCGATACGCATATGGGCGAGCTGCGTCTCTTTAAAGTTGGCGTCTACCCACAGGTTGTCCGCCGGCACGACCGCCATCAGCGGCGTGGTCGGGCTAATCTGCGCCCCTGGCTGGACGGAACGGCGGGAGACGTAGCCGGTCATCGGGCTGACGATTTTGGTACGCTGCAGGGCAAGCCATGCGTTGCGTACTTCAGTCGCCGCCTGTTGTACGGCGGGCTGGTTTTCGAGGCTGGTGCCGAGCACCATCGCCTGGTTGGCGTTGTACTGTTGAATCGCCACGTCCAGCTGTGCCTGGGCACTGGCAACCGCGTCGCGCGCGTGCTGCAGCTCTTCACGGCCAATCAGGTTAGCGGTGCCGAGCGGTACACGGCGGTTCAGGTCGCTCTGCGCCTGCGCGAGTGCGGTTTTCTGCACGTCGATGTTGGCCTGCAGCTGTTTACTGTTGATCATCAGCTGGCGGGTCTGACGGACGCTGGAGGCCAGCGCGGTCTGGGCTTTCTCAAAGGCCTGCTGGGCGTCGGTTGGATCGAGGGTCACCAACACATCGCCTTTTTGCACAAAGTCGGTATTGTCAGCCCAGACTTTCGTCACGCTGCCCGACACCTGCGCCATAATCTGTACCTGGTTCCCTGCCACGTATGCGTCGTCAGTCTCTTCTGCATGACGCAATACTAAAAACCAATAGATCCCATATGCCACGGCAATAATAATAAAGAGCAAGGTCAACAGAAGAAGGGCACTTTTACGTTTGCCTTTCTTATTGGCCGGTTGCTGCGGGGTAGTGCTCTCCGCATTTGCGCTCATTGTTGTTCTCCACGATCTTCTTATTTTCACATCGGCTGAGCCGACCTGTTGTCAGAAAGGCCAGCAGTGTGACGTGCTGGCCTGTCGGTTTTCTTATATAAATCTGGATTGTTGAGCGTGTCGTCGCGTTAGCGCAGCGCCTCAAGAACAGCGCCTTCTTCATCCATCTGGTCCAGACGGGTGAGCAGCTTGCGAGTGATGTGCTCAAGCTGATCGCGCTCGGAAGTACTGAGGGCAGACCAGAGTTTGTGCAGGCAATTGTGCTGAGGTGGCAGCACCTCACGCAGGAACTGGTGACCTTTATCGGTCAATTGCAGATGCAGGCAGCGGCGATCGTTATCGCTTTCACGGCGCTCAATCCAGCCGCGCTTTTCCAGCTCATCGGCAATACGGGTCGCATTGGTACGGGACGATCCCAGCGCGCAGCTCAGCTCAGAAGGCTGAATGCTATGGTTTTCCTGAGACTCCAGCGTAATCAACGCCATAAACAACGTCTCGTTAATCCCTTGAGCTTTCAGCATTTTATTACGATTTTCCAGCAGCTTACCCTGCATGTGCATGCACAGGCGGGTCAACAGGATTTCCTGATACGGGAAGTCCTCATGACGACTGGCGCGGAATTTAAGCATTTGTTCAATGGGCGTAAACGAACTATCCATTTTGGGCATAACCTCATTAATTACAGCCGATATAGTAACGATGGTGACAAATAATGTAAATGAATTATTTGTGCGGTTATATCCGCCAAACGAATGCCACCATCAAAGAGCGCCGGGTAAGTCCGTGACCCGGTGAGCACAGAAAGCGTAGGGTATAAACCCGCTGAAGAGAGGATGTGGGGACGGGGGTCTGAACTATTCATGCCAATTGTAGATATGTCACCCACATTAAAATTTCTGGGATAAATGATTACGTTTACATTAACAGACTGCCGGGCCCCTTTACACCCTAAGAGGCCCAAAGCAATGTAAAACTTAATGAATTGCTTCCTGACGATGATAGCCGCGCCACCATACAACCAGGTTAAGCGCGGCGACGAGTGCCCCTATCCCGCACACGCCTGACCAGCCGGCATGCTGCCACGCCGACGCTGATATTAACGAACCCGCCGCACCACCAATGAAGTAGCTGGTCATGTATCCGGCCGTGAGGCGGTTACGCGCCTCGGGCTTCACGCGGTAAATCACGGTCTGGTTGGTGATGTGAACACCCTGTACGGTGAGATCGAGCACCAGAATACCGACGATCAGCGCCAGCACCGAGACGTGCCCATACCAGATGGCCGCCCAGGAGAGCAGGAGCAAAATCAGTCCGGCTGTCGTGGTCATGTGCGATTTGCCTTTATCAGCCAGCCCGCCTGCCGGGCGAGCGCCCAGTGCACCGGCAGCACCGGCCAGACCGAACAGACCAATCACCCCTTCGGAATAATTGAACGGCGGTGCGGCCAGCAGAAACGCCATCGACGTCCAGAGAATGCTGAAGTTGGCGAAGGTTAAACACCCCAGCAGAGCGCGGGTGCGCAGCAGTTTATCCTGCGTGAACAGGCTAAACACGGAGGCCAGAAGCTGCGGGTAATTCAGGTGGTTCTCCTGCTTCACCTTCGGCAGCCCGCGCCACAGCGCCAGCGCCATCACCACCATCAATACGCTCGCCACCCAGTAAACGGTGCGCCAGCCGCCGAGGCTTGCCAGCAGCCCGGCAACGGTTCGCGCCAGCAGAATGCCCAGCAGCAGGCCGCTCATGATAGTGCCGACCACTTTGCCGCGTTTTTCCGGCGAGGCGAGCGTTGCGGCGAGAGGCACCAGGATTTGCGCCACGACGGAGAAAAGCCCCGTTAGCGCGGTACCGACGATCATCATCGTCAGCGACTGGCTGCTGGCGGTGATCAGCATGCCGCCTGCCGCCAGAAGCGTCATAGAGACGATAAGCATCCGGCGCTCAAACATATCGCCCAATGGCACCAGGAACAGCAGCCCTGCCGCATAGCCTAGCTGCGCAGCGGTGACGATAAAGCCGGCGGAGCTGGCTGAAAGATCGAAGGCGCGCGCGATAGTATCAAGCAGAGGTTGTGCGTAATAGTTGCTGGCGACTGCCAGACCCGTTGCCACGGACATTAAAAGGATGAGTGCGGGGCTAAGCCCCTGAGATGTTTTTGTCATTAGTTTCAGGAATCGTGAGTTAAGTGATTATTTTTCCGGAAACCATAATAGCTAATGATTGTGAATGTTGGGGGATTGTTATGTGTGGGTTTGTGCGGTTAATCCCCTCACCCTAACCCACACCCCAGAGGGGGGTACGGTCCGGGGTGAGGGGTAAGGTTGTGCTGTGTTTTTACCTCTGCGCCGCAAGCGCCTCTTTCACCCAGCCATCAAACTGCTGCTGGTGGGCTTTGATCCAGCCATCCACGTGGCCTTTGACATCCGCCTCAGAGGATTTGCCCGCATGCATCATCGCATTCTGGGCGTTGATGTCCGCCAGCGGCAGCTTCATCACCGAGAACAGCTTCGCCGCAGCCGGGTTTTTCTCCGCCCAGGCTTTGTTCGCCACGATGTGCATGGTGTTCACCGGGAAGCCATAGTTCATGCCATTCGGCAGTTTGGTGTCGATATCTTTCTGCTCGCCCGGCAGAGAGGAGAACGGCACCTGCAGCCACACCACGTCTTTACCCGGCTTCAGCACGTCGCTCACCCAGTATGGCGTCCAGGTGTAGTAGATCACCGGCTTGCCTTCCTTAAAGCGGGCAATGGTATCGGCCATCATCGCGGAGTAGTTGCCGTGGCTCACGTCGACGGTTTTCGCCAGATCGAAGGCTTTGTTCTGGTGGTTAATCACCGCTTCACAGCCCCAGCCCGGCGAGCAGCCCATCATGTCGGCTTTACCGTCACCGTTGGTGTCGAACAGTCTGGCGATCTTCGGATCTTTCAGCTGCGCAATATTGGTGATGTGATACTGGTCGGCGGTTTTCTTGTCGATCAGATAACCCTGCGCCGCGCCGGTCACGAAGGTGCCTTCGCGATAGAATTTCTTATCGCCACCTGCGGCGGCATACATGTCGTCGTGCAGCGGCTGCCAGTTCACGGCGGTAAAGGTGGCATCACCGGAGGCAATCGAGGTGTAGCCCACGTTGTAATCCACTTCGCTCGGCGTGTTAACCGTGTAGCCGAGCTTCTCCAGCGCGCGGCTGACGAGCAGGGTCTGGAAGCTCTCTTCTGAAATGGTGCTCTGCACCGGCTGCACGGTAATGCCTTTGCCCGGCAGGTCAGCGGCAAACGCGCTGGTGGAGACAAGGGTGGCAAACGCTGTGGCAAAAAGTACGTTATGTCGCATCGTTGTTCCTTATTTTGTAAATGGGCGGGTCAGTAACCCGACAGGGCCGGTGGTGTACCAGCGACGGTTGCCGCGACTGCGTGAATCACGACCGACAGCCTGGGTCAGGCGGTCAAGGATAATGGCGAGGATCACAATCCCGACGCCGCCGACGGTCGCCAGCCCCATGTCGAGACGGCCAATACCGCGCAGCACCATCTGGCCGAGACCGCCAACGGCGATCATCGAGGCGATCACCACCATGGACAGTGCCAGCATCAGCGTCTGGTTAACGCCCGCCATAATGGTCGGCATCGCCAGCGGAAGCTGAACCTTAAACAGCATCTGACGCGGGCTGGCGCCGAACGAGCGCGAGGCCTCAATCAGATCCGCAGGCACCTGGTTAATGCCCAGAATGGTCAGGCGAATAATCGGCGGCAGGGCGAAGATAATGGTCACCACCACGCCCGGCACGTTACCGATGCCAAACAGCATCACGATAGGCACCAGATAGACGAACGCCGGGGTGGTCTGCATCGCATCCAGCAGGGGACGAATAATCTTCGCCGCCCGCGGGCTGCGCGCCAGCCAGATCCCCATCGGCAGGCCGATGACAATGCAAAAGAGCAGGGCGGTCAGCACCAGCGCCAGGGTAATCATCGCCTGAGACCACGCGCCAATCGCGCCGATGGCAATCAGGGAGATCAGCGTGGCGACGCCCATACCCGCGCTACCGAACTGCCACGCGATCAGCGAGAACAGGATTATCGCCACGGGCGCCGGCATGCCCAGCATCAGCTGCTGGAAGCCGTTCAGGATGTAATCCACCGGGATGCGGATCCCCTGGAACACCGGGCGGAAATGGGTAACGACCCAGTCGATCCCCTCTGTCACCCAGCTGTCCAGCGGGATCAGCGTCTTATGGAACGGATCCATAATATTGAAATGCTCTGGCGCAGGCGCGGGTGCGCTGTTGAGCCAGTCCGCCGCGCCGCCGCCGTCGGCAGGTGCGGGCGTGGAACCCCACGCATCGGCAGATTGCGCCGCGCTGTCCGCAGCTTCAGTGGTACCCCATGGGTTTGATTGATCAGCCATTGTTTGCCCCCTCGCGATCTAAAGCCTGTAGCAGCATCCGTTTTGAGATGATGCCAACGTACTGTTGTTCTTCACCGACAACCGGCACGGCGCAAGGCGCCTGACCCACGTGAGAGAGCAACTCGCTGAGCGGCGTTTCGGCATCCACGGCAAGTGGAGCGTCAATCAACGCCGCATCGATTCCCTGGTTTTCGCTCAGGGCGTTTTTCAGAGAGTCGATGGAGACAACGCCGACAAATTTATTGCCGCGTTCAACCAGATAACCGTATTCACGGTCTTCATCCTGCAACAGCTTCAGCGCGGAGCGCGGGCCGAAGCCTGGCGTTTTTCGAATAATGCCGTTTGGCGTTCGTCGGGCAATATCTTTCGCGCTAAATACCTGGCTAATATCCACGCCGCGGAAGAAGGTGCGCACGTAATCATTTGCCGGGTTATTCAGAATTTCATCCGGCGTGCCGACCTGCACCACTTCGCCATTTTGCATAATGGCAATGCGGTCGCCAATACGCATGGCTTCATCGAGATCGTGAGAAATAAAGACAATGGTGCGCTGGTGTTTGGCCTGTAATTTTACCAGCTCATCCTGCATCTCGGTGCGAATTAAAGGATCGAGGGCGGAGAAGGCTTCATCCATTAATAATATGTCTGGATTAATGGCTAACGCGCGGGCTAATCCGACGCGCTGACGCATCCCGCCCGAAAGCTCGTCCGGGTAGGCATGAGCGTAATTTTCCAGCCCAACCTGACGCAAAGCATCCAGGGCTTTTTCCTGACGTTCCTGAGCAGGCGTGCCGGCTAATTCCATACCGAAGGCAGTATTATCGAGCACCGTCATATGCGGCATCAGCGCGAATGACTGAAACACCATTGCGATCTTCTTTCTGCGCACCTCGCGGAGTTCTGCGTCTGAGATTCTGGCGATATCCACGCCGTCAATCAGCACCTGTCCGCGGGTGGGTTCAATCAGGCGATTGAGAAGGCGAACCATAGTGGATTTACCCGAACCGGATAACCCCATGATGACAAAAATCTCGCCTTCTTCAATGGCCAGACTGGCGTCTTTAACGCCAAGCGACAGCCCGGTTTTTTCCAGAATTTGCTCTTTCGAAAGGCCTTTCTCAATATATTTGAATGCGCGCTGCGGGTGCTCGCCAAATATTTTATAAAGATTTTTCACTTCTAATTTAATTGCCATGCAATAGAGAGTGTCCTGTTATTTGTTTATGTCGATATGATTACCATGGTAAATTGTTAACGGGCATAACCCTAACATACTGAGAATCTGAGACAACCCTGAGTTGGCCTGATGCCGGAATTTTGCTGCAAGCGAAACGGCTGAATTTCCCATGAATAAAGGGCTGAGGACGGTTTGAATTTTTCTCAATTTTTTGCTGCTGCGTCGGGAAATTCGCCTGAATCGGAGTGATTCAGGCGAATATGACGGGGAGATTACAGTGTAGTGCCTGGTGAAATAGTGGTGTGGAAATAATGAGATTTATATTTAATTAATGAACGTTAATTCATACATTAAAAATCCCAGTCCTCATCTTCTGTCTCCACCGCTTTACCCATCACGTACGACGATCCGGACCCGGAGAAGAAATCGTGGTTTTCGTCCGCATTGGGCGACAGCGCCGCGAGGATCGCCGGGTTTACCTCCGCCATCTCCGGCGGGAAAAGCGCGTCGTAGCCCAGGTTCATCAGCGCTTTGTTCGCGTTGTAGCAGAGAAACGCCTTCACGTCCTCTTCCCAGCCCGTTCCGGCGTACAGCTCTTCGGTATAGCTCAACTCGTTGTCATACAGATCCATCAGCAAATCGAGGGCGAAACCCTTGAGTTCCTCGCGTTTTTCCAGGCTGACTTTCTCCAGCCCTTTCTGATACTTATAGCCGATGTAATACCCGTGCACCGCCTCGTCACGGATAATGAGGCGAATCAAATCGGCGGTGTTGGTGAGCTTGCCCCGGCTCGACCAGTACATGGGCAGCCAGAAGCCGGAATAGAAGAGGAAGGATTCCAGGAACACGCTGGCGATCTTCTTCTTCAGCGGCTCGTCGGCGCGGTAATACTCCAGCACCAGCTCCGCCTTGCGCTGCAATGACGCGCTCTCTTCGCTCCAGGCGTAGGCCGCGTCCACGTCTTTGGTCTGGCACAGCGTGGAGAAAATCGAGCTGTAGGAGCGGGCATGCACCGCCTCCATAAAGCTGATATTCGACATCACCGCCTCTTCGTGCGGCGTCAGCGCGTCGCTCATCAGCGCGGGGGCACCCACGGTATTCTGAATAGTGTCCAGCAGCGTCAGGCCGGTAAAGACGCGGATCGTCAGCTGCTGTTCGGCGTGGCTCAGCGTCTGCCAGGCTGGAATATCATTGGAGAGCGGCACCTTTTCCGGCAGCCAGAAGTTGCTGGTCAGGCGGTTCCACACCTCCAGGTCTTTATCGTCCTGAATCTTGTTCCAGTTAACGGCACTCACGCGTGACAGTTTCATCCTTTCTCCTTACAGCGCGCAGGACACGCAGCCTTCGATTTCGGTGCCTTCCAGCGCAAGCTGGCGCAGGCGAATGTAGTACAGCGTTTTGATGCCTTTCTTCCAGGCGTAAATCTGCGTTTTGTTGATATCCCGCGTGGTGGCGGTGTCCGGGAAGAAGAGCGTCAGCGACAGCCCCTGGTCCACGTGCTTCGTGGCCTCGGCGTAGGTATCAATGATTTTTTCCGGGCCGATCTCGTACGCGTCCTGGTACAGCGCCAGGTTCTCATTGGTCATAAACGGGGCAGGGTAGTAGACGCGTCCGGTTTTGCCTTCCTTACGAATCTCAATCTTCGACACGATCGGGTGAATGCTCGACGTGGCGTGGTTGATGTAGGAAATCGAACCGGTTGGCGGCACCGCCTGCAGGTTTTGGTTATAAATGCCGTAGCGCATCACGTCGTCGCGCAACTGCTGCCACATCTCGCGCGTCGGCAGGGTAATGCCGGCGCGGTCAAACAGCGCGCGCACTTTTTCGGTTTTCGGCTGCCAGTCGCCTTCCAGATACTGGCTGAAATACGCCCCGCTGGCGTAGCGCGACTGCTCAAAGCCTGCGAACCGCTGGTTGCGCTCGCGCGCCAGCATCATTGAGGTATGCAGCGCATGCCAGGTGACGGTGTAGAAATAGAGATTCGTGAAATCCAGCCCTTCCGGGCTGCCGTAGGCGATGCCTTCCCGTGCCAGATAGCCGTGCAGGTTCATCTGCCCCAGGCCGATGGCGTGCGATGCGGCGTTGCCCGCCTCGATGGACGGCACGCTGCGGATGTGGCTCATGTCGGACACCGCCGTCAGCCCGCGAATGGCGGTCTCCACCGTGCGGCCAAAATCCGGCGAATCCATGGTGTGGGCAATATTGAGCGACCCGAGGTTGCAGGAGATATCTTTGCCGATCTCCGCGTAATCCAGGTTTTCGTCGTAAGCGGAGGCGCTGTTGACCTGCAAAATTTCCGAGCACAGGTTGCTCATATTAATGCGCCCGGAAATCGGGTTGGCGCGGTTTACCGTATCCTCGTACATGATGTACGGATAGCCGGATTCAAACTGAATTTCCGCAAGCGTCTGGAAGAAATCGCGGGCGTTGATGTATTTCTTGCGGATGCGATCGTCTGCAACCAGCTCGTCATAAAGCTCGCTTATCGCCACGTCGCCAAACGCTTTGCCGTAGATCCGCTCCACGTCATACGGCGAGAAGAGCGCCATGTCGGCATTCTCTTTGGCCAGCTTAAACGTGATATCCGGGATCGTCACGCCGAGCGACAGGGTTTTGATGCGGATTTTTTCGTCGGCGTTTTCGCGCTTGGTATCGAGAAAACGCAGGATGTCCGGGTGGTGCGCGTGCAGGTAAACCGCCCCCGCCCCCTGGCGTGCGCCAAGCTGGTTGGCGTAGGAGAAGGCATCTTCCAGCATCTTCATCACCGGGATCACGCCGGAGGATTGGTTTTCGATGCGCTTGATCGGCGCGCCCGCTTCCCGCAGGTTTGAGAGCAGAAACGCCACGCCGCCGCCGCGTTTGGAAAGCTGTAGCGCCGAGTTCACCGCACGGCCAATCGACTCCATATTGTCTTCGATGCGCAGCAGGAAGCAGGAGACCAGCTCGCCGCGCTGGGCTTTACCACAGTTGAGAAACGTCGGCGTGGCGGGCTGGAAGCGGCCGGAGAGGATCTCCTCCGTCAGTCGTTCAGCCAGCGCTTCATCGCCCTGGGCCAGCGTCAGGGCCACCATCACGGTGCGATCTTCAAAGCTTTCCAGGTAGCGTTTGCCGTCGAAGGTTTTCAGGGTGTAGCTGGTGTAATACTTCCATGCGCCAAGAAACGTCTGGAAGCGAAAACCGCTGGCGTGCGCACGTTCAAACAGTCTTACCACGAAGGGACGATCGTAGCGGGCCAGGACGCGCTCCTCGTAGTAGCCCTCGTTAACCAGATAGTCGAGACGTTCATTCTGGCTTGCAAACGTCACGCTGTTGGGCCGCACGTGGGCGGCGAAAAAAGCCTCTACCGCCTCGCGATCTTTGCCAAACTGAATGCGCCCCTCCCGGTCATAGAGGTTAAGCATCGCGTTTAATGCGTGGTAGTCCGGCGTCGCCTGAATTACCCGTTCTGCGGTTGTCGTTGCCAAAATTCGTTCACTCCTTTACGCACGTTTTCTACGTCCTGCTGTGTCCCCATCAGTTCAAAACGATAGAGATACGGCACGCCGCATTTTTGAGAGATGACATCCCCGGCGCGGCCAAAGGCATCGCCAAAATTACGATTGCCCGCCGCGATCACGCCCCGAATCAGTACCCGGTTATGAGGATCGTTCAGAAAGCGGATCACCTGGCGAGGTACTGCTCCTGCCGTACCGCCGCCGCCATAGCTGGGCACCACCAGAATGTAAGGTTCGTCTACCTGAATGCGCTCCCGCTCATTGAGCGGAATACGCACCGCTGGCAGCCCGAGGCGCTCAATAAAGCGCAGCGTGTTTTCTGAGCTGCTGGAGAAGAAGACCAGCCCACTCATGCACGCGTGGCCTGAGCGCTCAGGCGGTTAATCATGTCCGGGCGAAAGCCAGACCAGCTGGTATCACCGGCAACCACCACTGGAAGCTGACGAAATCCCTGTTCGCGCAGGGTATCCGCGGCATCGGGCACCAGGTCGATATTTACCATCTCAAACGCCACGCCGCGGCTCTCCATCGCCCGTTTGGTGGCGTGGCACTGAACACAATCGTTACGAGTGTAAATAATAATGCTCATGATTCGTATTTCCATTTAGAATGAGAAAACGGCGCGAGTTAACGCGTCATAGAGTGTGTGTCTTTCTTAAGGGAATACTAGATGTAGTTGAGAAAAGATTCAACCATACAAGATATGGGAAATTCAGATTAATATTGCCCTGGTGATGAGCACAGCGGGGCAGGGCGGGCTGTACGGGTTTTTCAGGCTTACAGGCATAAAAAAGCCCCGGCGCCTGAGGCTACCGGGGTTGAGAATGCGGGCTTACTTACGCAGGCTGAGCAGGGCTCCGACAAAAATGCCGACCGCCGCGACGGTTCCCAGCGTGCACAGTGGTTTTTCACGTACGAAGGTCGTAGCACAGCTTGCCATGTCGCAGGCCGCCTGCGTAGCGCGTGAACGTCCGTTCATACGGGCACGGGTTTCACGGAGCAGAGACTGAGCCTTACGTTTCGCAGCATCTGCTTCATCCTTCGCATCGGATCCCCAGGATTTCAGCACTTCCTCAAGCGTGTCCGCTAATTGGCTGACATCATTACGAATATCCTGCGCGTCGTCGTTAATATCGTTTCGGTTCGGTCTGTTAAACATACGATCCTCCGTAATTTTGTGTTCCCGTTTAGTTTAGTTCAGAAATTTAATATCTGAAGCGCGTCACGCGTTATCCGCCAGTTTATGGACTATTCTGAAAGCCCTGCTAATGCTGATTACTGTAAGGTTGCCGGGCAGGAAAAGATAACGAGGAAAAGATATGTATTTACGACCTGACGAGGTGGCACGCGTTCTTGAAAAAGAGGGATTCACCATGGATGAGGTGACGCCAAAAGCGTATGGATATCGCCGCGGCGAGAATTATGTTTATGTTAATCGTGAAGCCAGGATGGGACGTACCGCTCTCATTATTCACCCGACGCTGAAAGACAGAAGTCTGTCATTTGCTGAGCCTGCCTCGGATATTAAAACCTGCGACCACTATCAGCAATTTCCGCTCTATTTAGGCGGTGAACGGCATGAGCATTATGGTATTCCGCACGGTTTCAGTTCGCGTATGGCGCTGGAGCGGTTTCTGAAGGGACTGTTTGGCGACGTACAGTAAATCTGCGACTGGCTTTCGCCAGTCGCTTCACATTACGCTTTTACCTGGCCATACTGGCTGACCTTAAACAGGCGGCGGCAGTAGTCGAGGAAATAGCCGTATACCGCACCCATCAGCATTGATACCACGATATTCGAACTGACCGCTGCGGCGATCTGGTGCCAGTCCGCGCCCACTGTCAGGAGAATAGCCACGTAGACCGGCGACTGGAACGTGACGTACGCCAGCACGTCGGCAAGATTTTTCATCCAGCCCGCCGGGCTGATGCGGCGCGCGAAACGCATAACGGCATCGCGGTATAGCCCGTAAGGCCATGCGATAATAATATTGACCGGGATCGCCACCAGACGAGAAGAAAGTGACTGCTCGAAGGTCATTCCGGAGAGGAATATTTCAATCAGCATGTTCACAACGGAACAGTAGACAACCATCGCGAAAGTATCCGCCACCGCGTGGCGCAGGCGAGATTGCGGCGAGAACATGTCTGAACTCCTTGAGAAGAACGCAGTGGAATCGGTTTTCCTTCAGCGGCTAGTGCTTTAGGTTGGTTTGTTTGAGGTGTATAGCGTATATCTCTGTGTTTGAACTAACAACTAGTGATTAATTTTTATTTACTCGCCTTTTGTCCACAAAATTCTCTAAAATTGGTTGTTTTTTATCCGGTTCGTTATAATCTGTCTCATCAAATATTTTACTGATATAAATCATCGGCTTAGGTGTTTTGCTTTTGACGCAGAAATCCACTCCCCTGATAAGAGCGCAGTATGCTGTGATTTGGATTAAAGTTGACCATTTATATTGATTCGGTGATTAGATCTACGTGTTTCCCGCCAATGCTATGCGCTATTATTAACGGCGATATTTAAATATATTTACATTTATGCCCGTTTGGACCTTTGGGTAGATATTTCAACTGAAATGAATTATTCTTGGGGCGATTTATCTATTTACCCCAAAGAAAAGGTTTTCAATAATATGTCTTTGACGTTACAGAATCTTAATAATATCCGAACCCTGCGCGCGATGGCGCGAGAATTAACCCTGGACGTTCTTGAGGAAATGCTGGAAAAGGTCAGGGTCGTTACTGAAGAAAAACGCAATGAGCTGGCGGAATTAGAGCAGCAGCGCGCTGAACAGCAGGAAAAAATTAATACCCTGCTGGAACTGATGAAAGCCGATGGTATTTCTCCGACTGACCTGCTGGGTTCAGAACTGGCGCAGGCGGGTAAACCGACTAAAAAGCGTAAACCGCGTGAAGCGAAATATCGCTTTATTGACCAGAACGGTGAAGAAAAAACGTGGACCGGCCAGGGCCGCACGCCGAAGCCTATTGCCAGCGCGCTGGCAGAGGGTAAATCACTGGATGATTTTCTGATCTAATACGTGGACCGGGCGGAACAAGCCGCCCGGTTGTCTGTTCAGCAGACGCCGAAATCACCTTCTTCGGTATACGGCGCCAAATCGGCCGCTTTCAGCGTATATTTCTCGCCTTGTTCATTGCTGGCCTGTACCGCCACCACGTTTTCACCGTTCACTTCGAGCACTTTCAGCTTTGGGCCGCCTTTAAGCGGTTGCACATAATCACCGACAGAAAACATATAACCTCCTCATCGTTTTAGCGATCTTCACCTTAGCCGACGTCTGATGCCGGGTACAGCGTAATTCATTGATTACTGCTTATGAGGTATGACGGTTCCATGGCATCACTTTCAGCAACCGTGCCATACCGCAAAAACCAGTCACACCGGCGAACAGCAGCCCGGCACCGACGAAACCGCTCAGCAGGAAAAAGCCGCTGGAAACGCTATAACCCAGCACCACGCCGCAGAGGATCAGCAGCCCGGCGGCAATTTGTACCTGCCGCATCAGCGGGAGCGGCTGGGATTTATCTTCAACGGTCAGCAGCCCGGCCTGCTTCCAGCCCTGAATGCCCCCCTCAACCACGAAGGCCTGAGTCGGCAATGCTGCCTGCGCAAGTCGCGCAGCATTGTTTGATGTCCGTGTCCCGGACTGACAGTGGAAAATCACCGTTTCACCTGGGGCAGCATTGAGCCCACCGGGTAAAGAATCCAGCGGTATGGAGCGTGCTGCCGGAATATGCTCGCGGGCATACTCATCGGGATCGCGAATATCAATCAGTTTTGCGCCTTCTTTAATAAGCGCGTTCGCCTGCTGTGGCGAAATAAGAGAAAGAGACATGGTGTTTCCTTACGGTCAATTTATGAGTAGTAGAACATTTAAGGAAGGGCTTAAGCCAGTGTAAAGAGGGTAAAGGCAGGTAAAAGCGCGAGAGACGAATGGCAGTAACCCGTAAACTGGCTATGCTTAGAGAAATGTCTCTTTTTAATTTTCAATTGGTTAGCTTGCACGGAGTGATTATGGGTTTTTGGCGCGTTGTTTTTACGATTATTCTCCCGCCGCTGGGCGTGCTGCTTGGCAAGGGACTGGGCTGGGCGTTTATTCTGAACATCCTTCTGACCATCCTGGGTTACTTCCCGGGCCTTATCCACGCGTTTTGGGTGCAGACGAAAAACTAAGCACGCCACAGTAAATCACTGTATATACCGGTTAATACGCCTTCCGGGCCAAACTGCTGTTTGATCCAGCGCGTCACCTGGCCGGTCGCCGCATGCTGCGTGGCGAGCAGCATGCGCGAGTCCTGACGCGGATTGTTAATACGCCGCGTGATGAGCAGACCGTCTTCCATCGCTTCTCTTGCCATGTATTCCGGCAAAAAGCCAATCCCTTCCCCCAGAATCTGGCACTGGCACTTGGTGTTGAAATCCGGCACCAGAATCGCCTCCTGCCCGTGCAGCAGCCAGCCGACCTTCTTGTTGATGGTATGCGCGGTATCTTCCACCATGATGTTGGGGTATAGGCGCAACTGGCTCTCCGCTATCGGTTCGGGAACAAAGGCGAGGGGATGTTCCGGCGCGATGGCAAACACCCAGCGAATGGCGCCAATTTCGGTGTAATCAATCCCGCCGCCGTCCAGCAGCGTATCCGGCGCGCCAATCGCGATGTTGGCCTGATTGTTGATGATCGAATCCCAGACGCCGTTATACACCTCGGTCGTCACCGTGATCTGGCAGGTGGGAAACTGCTTTTTCAGCACCTGCAGCAAACGCGCGGTATGGCGCGGCGTATACAAGAGCTGATTAATGCAGATGCGTACTCGCGCCTCGATGCCCTGCGAAATGGTATCAATCCCGCGCTTGATGGCGTGGAAATCGTTCAGCAGGTCGGTGGCCTTACGGTAAAAATAAAACCCGGACTCCGTCAACTCGATGCTGCGCGTGTTGCGCACAAACAGCACCACATCCAGCCCGGTCTCCATGCGCTTAATGGTGTAGCTAATGGCGGAGGTCGTCACACCCAGCTCGGCGGCGGCTTTGCTGAAGCTGCCGAAGCGTGCCGCGGTGGTGAAGGCCAGCAGGTTCTCTTCGGTAAAGATGGAATTCATATCTCAGCATCCTCAGCCATCAGTTTTGAACATATTTTAACAGCGCCGTTACATCATATTTGAAGTGTGTCACAGTTCTGACTATTTACGCGGGGCCACGTCCTGCAAGGCTTTTACAGCCATAAGGATAATGCTGCCTGAGGCGTTAAAAAGCGGTAAACCATAAGAAAAAGGTTGCACAGACGCACGTTTTAGCCTGACTGTTGAATTTAACTCAACAATGAATTGCGTGTCGATGAATCATTTTTAAGCGGATTCTTTTGTGACCAGGCTGTTGCTATTCTCAGGTCATCAGAAGTGAAACATTGGGAGACTGAATATGTCTGCAAACGCACTCGTTACGGAATTTCTGCTGGCGGCAGAAGAGGGCAACATCGACGCGCTAAAAGCCTGCCTGGATAACGGCGTGGATATTAACGCCACCAACCGCCAGAAAAGAACCGCCATTATTATTGCCAGCCTGAAAAAGCATTATGCCTGCGTGGAATTTTTAATTGCCGCCGGCGCGGATATTGATAAACAGGACCAGACCTGTTTTAACCCCTTCTTGATAAGCTGCCTGACTAATGATTTAACCCTGCTGCGCATCGTTCTTCCGGCGAATCCGGATCTCGACCGTCTGACGCGCTTCGGCGGCGTGGGCATTACCCCTGCCAGTGAAAAAGGCCACGTTGAAATCGTGCGCGAGCTGCTGGAAAAAACCGATATTAACGTCAACCACACTAATTTTGTCGGCTGGACGCCGTTGCTGGAAGCCATCGTGCTGAATGACGGCGGCGCAAAGCAGCAGGAAATAGTGAAACTGCTGCTGGATCACGGCGCGAATCCGCACATGACCGATAAATACGGCAAAACCCCGCTCGAACTGGCGCGGGAAAAAGGCTTCGATGCAATAGCCGATCTGCTGCTGGCGGCGGGCGCATAACGCATTCGGCCAGCCACGTCCGGCTGGCCGTTAATTCAAACAGTATTTTTACCGACGTGCATTCTGCGCGACGGCGGCCCCCTTTTATCCGTATTCAGGAGAAAACAATGCCAACCAAAATCGTCATAAAAAAGAATACGTATTTCGATTCGGTTTCCTTAATGTCGGTTTCCACCAAAGCCAATAAACTGCCGGGCGTCGAACAGGCGTTTGTGGCAATGGCGACGGAAATGAATAAAGGCGTTCTGAAAAATCTCGGGCTGCTCACGCCGGAATTAGCGGAAGCCAAAAATGGCGACCTGATGATCGTGATTAAAGGTGACGCGGCGAACGATGAAACGCTGGCGGAAATAGAAGCTTTATTTACCCATAAAGCGAGCAGCGGCACCCATGAAGCACGCTACGCGACGATTGCCAGCGCCAAGACCCATCGCCCGGACAGCAACCTGGCGGTCATTTCCGTCAACGGCACCTTTGCCGCCCGCGAAGCGCGTCAGGCGCTGGAAAACGATCTTAACGTCATGCTCTTTTCCGATAACGTGTCGCTCGACGACGAGCTGGCGCTGAAGCAGCTGGCGCATGAGAAAGGGCTGCTGATGATGGGGCCTGACTGCGGAACCGCCATCATCAACGGTGCGGGGCTGTGCTTCGCCAACGCGGTGCGTCGCGGGCCGATTGGGATTGTTGGCGCCTCCGGCACCGGCAGCCAGGAGCTGAGCGTGCGCATTCACGAGTTCGGCGGCGGCGTGTCGCAGCTGATCGGCACCGGCGGGCGCGATCTCAGCGAGAAAATCGGCGGCCTGATGATGCTCGACGCCATCGACATGCTTGAGGCGGATGAGGGCACCCGGGTGATTGCGCTCATCTCCAAACCAGCGGCTCCTGCCGTGGCAGAAAAAGTGCTGGCCCGCGCCAGAGCCTGCCGCAAGCCGGTGGTTGTTTGCTTCCTCGGCCGCAGCGAACCGCCCGCCGATGAAGACGGCCTGCAGTTTGCGCGTGGCACCAAAGAAGCGGCGCTGAAGGCGGTGCTGCTTACCGGCATTAAAAAAGAGTCCCTGGATCTGCATCCGCTCAACTGGCCTTTGATTGAAGAGGTGCGCGCCCGCCTGACCCCACAGCAGAAGTACATTCGCGGCCTGTTCTGCGGCGGCACCCTGTGCGACGAAGCGATGTTTGCCGCGCTGGAGAAGTTCGACGATGTCTGGAGCAATATCCAGCCCGATCCGGCTAAGCGCCTGAAGGACATCAGCGTCAGCCAGGCCCACACCTTCCTGGACTTCGGTGACGACGACTTCACCAACGGCAAACCGCACCCAATGATCGACCCGACCAACCGCATCAGCCGCCTGCTACAGGAGGCGCGCGATCCGCAGGTGGGCGTCATCGTGATGGACTTCGTGCTGGGTTTCGGCGCGCACGAGGATCCGGTAGGGGTGATGATCGAGGCGATCAAAGAGGCGCAGGCCATCGCGAAGGCCGATAACCGTCCGCTGGAGATCCTCGGCTACGTGCTCGGCACCGACCAGGATCCGCAGTCGCTGGCGCAGCAGTGCCAGCGGCTGACCGACGCAGGCGTCATCTGGGCCAGCAGCAGCACCAACACCGGATTACTGGCACGCGAATTTGTCTGCAAAGGGGAGAACGCATAATGACCACTTTATTCAACCAGCCGCTTAACGTCATTAACGTCGGCATTGCGATGTTCAGCGACGACCTCAAAAAGCAGCACGTTCCCGTGACCCAGCTCGACTGGACGCCGCCGGGGCAGGGCAACATGCAGGTGGTAGAAGCGCTCGACCAGCTGGCGGAAAAACCGCTGGCGGAGAAGATCGCCGCCGCGAACAAAATCGCCCTTGAGCGCATCATCCAGTCTCACCCGGTGCTGGTGGGCTATGACCAGGCAATTAACGTAGTGCCGGGCATGACCCGCACCACCATTCTGCACGCCGGTCCGCCCGTCGCATGGGAAAACATGTGCGGCGCGATGAAGGGTGCGGTTACCGGGGCGCTGGTATTTGAAGGGCTGGCGACGGATCTGGAGGATGCCGCAAGGCTGGCGGCTTCAGGGGAGATCACCTTCTCGCCGTGCCACGAGCACGACTGCGTGGGCTCCATGGCGGGCGTCACCTCCGCGTCAATGTTTATGCACATTGTTGAGAACAAAACCTACGGCAACCGCGCCTTCACCAACCTCAGCGAGCAGATGGCGAAGATCCTGCGCATGGGGGCTAACGACCAGAGCGTGATCGACCGCCTGAACTGGATGCGCGACGTGCTCGGCCCGATGCTGCGCGACGCGATGAATATCATCGGCGAAATCGACCTGCGCCTGATGCTGGCCCAGGCGCTGCACATGGGCGACGAGTGCCACAACCGCAACAACGCCGGCACCACGCTTCTTATTCAGGCGCTGACGCCGGGGCTGATTCAGGCGGGCTATCCGGTGGAGCAGCAGCGTGAGGTGTTCGAGTTTGTCGCCAGCAGCGACTACTTCTCCGGCCCGACGTGGATGGCGATGTGTAAAGCCGCGCTGGATGCCGCTCACGGCATTGAATATAGCACCGTGGTTACCACCATGGCGCGCAACGGCTACGAGTTCGGCCTGCGCGTTTCCGGCCTGCCGGGGCAGTGGTTCACCGGCCCGGCGCAGCAGGTGATTGGCCCGATGTTCGCGGGCTACAAGCCGGAAGACTCCGGACTGGATATTGGCGACAGCGCCATCACCGAAACCTACGGCATCGGCGGCTTTGCGATGGCGACGGCACCGGCCATCGTTGCGCTGGTGGGCGGCACGGTGGAGGAAGCCATCGACTTCTCGCGCCAGATGCGCGAAATCACCCTCGGCGAGAACCCGAACGTCACCATTCCGCTGCTGTCGTTTATGGGCATTCCAACCGCCATCGACATCACCAGAGTGGCGGGCAGCGGCATTCTACCGGTGATCAACACCGCCATTGCCCATAAAGACGCGGGTATCGGCATGATTGGGGCGGGCATCGTTCACCCGCCGTTTAGCTGTTTTGAAAAGGCGCTGTTGACCTTCCGCGATCGCTACGTTTTATAAGGTATGCATCCATGAAAAACATGAAACTGGAGTGGAAAAGAGGTGACTGGGCGGCCTATTTCGGGTTGATGACCAACAACCTGACTAATTTGCTGACCATGATGGGGTTGCTCATTTTTGTCGTCGGCATCCCGAAGGAGATTGTTTATGGACGCATCGCGCCGGCCTTCGGGCTGGCGGTGCTGGTAGCGAGTTTATGCTACACATGGTTTGGTCTGCAAATGGCGCGCGCCACCGGACGTACGGACGTCACCGCGCTGCCGTCCGGCCCGAGCGCACCCTCGATTTTTACCGTGACCTTCCTGGTCCTGATGCCCGTCTACCAGCAAACCGGGGATGCGGATTTCGCGATTCAGATTGGCCTGGTGTGGTGCTTTGTGGAAGCAATGATCCTCGCGGGCGGCTCGTTCCTGGGTGAGACCATTCGCAAGATGATCCCGCGTACCGTGCTGCTGTCGTGCCTGTCCGGTCTTGGCCTGCTGCTGCTGGCGATGAACCCGATGTTGCAGGCGTTCGAAGCGCCCACCGTGTCGTTCATCGTTCTGCTGCTGATCTTCATTAACTGGTTCGGTAAAAAGCCGATTTTCGCCAAAATCCCGACCGGCCTGCTGCTGCTGATTGCCGGAACGGCGCTGGCGTGGATTTCCGGACTGCAAAGCCCGGATGCCATTAAGGCGTCCATGTCATCCTTCGGCTTTAACCCGCCGGAAGTGCACGTGGACAGCTTTATGCAGGGCCTGCCGCACGCGCTGCCTTATCTGGCGTCCGCCGTACCGCTGGGTCTGGCGAACTACATCTTTGACCTGGAGAACATCGAAAGCGCCCACGCGGCGGGGGATGAGTACCCGACCCGCAAGGTGATGCTGGCGAACGGCCTGGCTTCCATGCTCGGCTGCCTGATGGGAAACCCGTTCCCGGTCACGGTCTACGTGGGCCATCCCGGCTGGAAGGCGATGGGGGCGAGCATCGGCTACACGCTGGCGTCCGGCGTGACCATGTTCATCGTGCCGCTGTTCGGGCTGGGGGCCTTTATGCTCGCCATCATACCGATGACCGCTATCGTGCCGATTCTGGTGTTTATCGGCGTTGTCACCGCCAACCAGGTGGTGCGGGAAACGCCGAAAGTGGAGGTGCCCGTCATCTTTATCTGCCTGTTCCCGTGGATCGCTAACTGGGCGCTGACCATGATGAACAGCGTGATGAGCGCGGCGGGAACCAGCGCGGCGAAAATTGGCACCGACGTGCTGCACAGCAAAGGGATCTACTACGAGGGGCTGATGCACCTCGGCAACGGCGCGCCGCTCGCCAGCATGCTCTGGGGCTGTATCGCTATCTTCGCCATCATCAACAAACCGCTGCGCGGGGCCGCCGCCGCCGCAGGAGGCGCGCTGCTGGCGCTGTTTGGCGTGATCCACGCGCCAGTGGTGGGCTTTGCCGAGGGCAGTTCCCTGATGTTCGTCACGGCCTACCTGATGATGGGCGGCATGTTTGTGGTGAAGCATGTGCTGGATACCTCTGTTAATCCCCCTCTCCCTGTGGGAGAGGGCCGGGGTGAGGGCACCAGAACGCACCTTCTAAAGGAAACAAAATGAAAGAGCTTATGGTCGTCGCCATCGGCGGCAACAGCATTATCAAAGACAACGCCAGCCAGTCGATTGAACATCAGGCGCAGGCGGTCAAAGCGGTGGCCGAGTCGGTGCTTGAAATGCTGGCCTCCGACTATGACATCGTCCTCACCCACGGCAACGGCCCGCAGGTGGGGCTGGATCTGCGCCGCGCCGAGATCGCTCACGAGCGGGAAGGGCTGCCGCTGACCCCGCTGGCAAACTGCGTGGCGGATACCCAGGGCGGCATCGGCTACCTGATCCAGCAGGCGCTCAACAACCGCCTGGCGGCGCGTGGCGAGCAAAAGGCGGTCACGGTCGTCACCCAGGTGGAGGTGGATAAAAACGATCCCGGCTTTACGCACCCGACAAAACCGATCGGCGCGTTCTTCAGCGAGGCGCAGCGCGACGAGCTACAGCTCGCGCACCCGGACTGGCATTTTGTCGAGGATTCAGGCCGGGGCTATCGCCGCGTGGTGGCCTCGCCCCAGCCGCTGCGCATCGTCGAGGCGGATGCGATTAAGGCGCTAACGCAGAAAGGTTTTGTGGTCATCGGCGCGGGCGGCGGAGGCATTCCCGTGGTGCGCAGCGAGCAGGGGGATTATCAGAGCGTCGATGCGGTTATCGATAAAGATCTTTCCACCGCGCTGCTGGCCCGCGAGATCCGCGCCGACGTGCTGGTGATAACCACCGGCGTGGAGAAAGTCTGCGTTAACTTCGGCAAGCCAGACCAGCAGGCGCTGGACACCGTCAATGTAGCGCAGATGACGCGCTACATGGATGAAGGACACTTTCCGGCGGGCAGCATGCTGCCCAAAATCGTCGCCTCGCTGGCATTTTTACGCCACGGCGGCAGGCGGGTGATCATCACCTCGCCGGACTGCCTGCCCGCGGCGCTGCGCGGTGAAACGGGTACCCACATTGTTAATGAAGGAAGATAAGATGAGTGAAAACAAAAGCCGCCGCGAGTTTATCAGCCAGAGCGGCAAAATGGTCACCGCCTGCGCGCTGTTTGGCGCCACCGGCTCCGTCGCGTATGCTGCCGACACTGCAAAGGCAACCTGCGAGACGGGGAAACCGATGAAGATCATCGCGAAACATTACTATCTGGACAACGTGCTGCTGGAGGCCGGGTTCAACGTCGAGGGCAGCGTGGCGACGAGCACCCGCACCGAGCTGAAAACGCTGGAGATCAAAGACGTGAAAATTGTCGCCCTGCGCGATAACGGGAGCCACGCCGACGCCGCGCTGCCGCACTACGACGCGGGTAAAAAGCTGATGCTTCCGGCGATGCGCGACATGCACATTCACCTGGATAAAACCTTCTACGGCGGCCCGTGGCGCTCCCTGAACCGTCCGGCGGGCACCACCATTCAGGACATGATCCGCCTGGAGCAGAAGCTGCTGCCGGAGTTACAGCCCTACACGCAAGAACGCGCCGAAAAGCTGATCGACCTGATCCAGTCCAAAGGGTCCACCATCGCCCGCAGTCACTGCAATATTGAGCCGGTTTCCGGCCTGAAAAACCTGGAAAATTTGCAGGCGGTGCTGGCGCGCCGCAGCGCAGGTTTTGACTGCGAAATCGTTGCCTTCCCGCAGCACGGCCTGCTGCTCTCCAACGCTGAAAAGCTGATGCGCGAGGCTATGCAGGCGGGGGCGCACTACGTAGGCGGGCTGGACCCAACCAGCGTTGACGGCGCGATGGAGAAATCGCTCGATACCATGTTCCAGATTGCGCTGGATTACGACAAAGGGGTGGATATTCACCTCCATGAAACCAGCCCCGCGGGCGTGGCGGCGGTGAACTACATGGTGGAAACCGTGGAGAAAACGCCGGAGCTGAAGGGGAAGCTGACCATCAGCCACGCCTTCGCGCTGGCGACGCTCAACGAGCAGCAGGTGGATGAGATTGCCACCCGCATGGCGGCGCAGCAGGTGACCATCGCCTCCACCGTGCCGATTGGCACCCTGCACATGCCGCTGAAGCAGCTGCGGGAGAAGGGCGTGTTTGTTATGACCGGCACCGACAGCGTGATCGACCACTGGTCGCCGTACGGTCTGGGTGACATGCTGGAGAAAGCCAATCTGTACGCCCAGCTCTATATTCGCCCGAACGAGCAGACGCTCTCCCGCGCGCTCGGCATCGCCACCGGCGACGTGCTGCCGCTGAACGATAAAGGTGAACGCGTATGGCCGAAAGCGCAGGACGACGCCAGCTTTGTGCTGGTGGACGCCTCCTGTTCCGCCGAGGCGGTGGCGCGCATTTCTCCGCGGACCGCGACGTTCCACAAGGGGAATCTCGTCTGGGGCACGGTCGCCTGACGCCACGATGGGGTATCGCTACAGGTGATACCCCGACAATCGCAACTCCCGATCAATCCACTCGACGAACTGCTGGATCTTCCACGCGCGTTCGTTCATGTGCGGCATTACCAAATGATGCGCGTTAATGGCGATTCCCATCTCATCCGGCAGCACCTGTACCAGCGAGCCATCCTTCAGGTGATCGGTAGCCATCATTTTGCTCTCCAGAATAAACCCCAGCCCCATGCGCGCCGCTTCAAAGCTCATGTAGGAACGGTCGAAGCTGAGGCTGAAATTGAGCCAGGGCCTGTCGATATTGTGCCAGGCGAACCATTTTTCCCAGTTCACCAGAGTGCTGGTGGAGGAGATAAGCGACTGTTGCAGCAGATCGGCGGGCGTGCTGATGGGATGCTCTTCTGCATAGCCCGGCGAGGCCAATACTACCAGCGTGTCGTTTTTAATGGTCATCACCCGGTAAGCATCCCAGTCCGGAATACCATGACGGATATCAATGTCGATATTATCTCTGGCGAACTGCAGGTTCTCATAGGAGCAGGTGAGATTGATGGTGATATCAGGATATTCGGCGCGGAATCTGCCCAGACGGCGCAACAGCCATGACAGTCCGAAGGTGGGGGAAGAGTGCACGCGAAGCACAGCATTGTCTTTTTCTTTCACGATCTGATCGGTGGCGCGCCCAATGGCGCTCATCGCCGCCGAGACCTCCCGCAGATATTTTTCTCCCGTCGGGGTGAGTTGAACCCCTTTGCCGCTGCGGATAAATAATTTCTTGCCCAGCCACGATTCCAGCGACGCGATCTGGTGGCTTACCGCCGAAGGCGTGACGTTGAGCTGTTCCGCCGCCTGATGGATGCTCAGGGCGTTAGCAACGGCGATAAACGCCTGCAAATTTCTGAGCGAGGGCAGCGATAACGTCTGGCGATCCTGCGCGGACATGGTCTACTCCTTACACGATAATTGATAAAAAACATAACATTGAGACTGCGAGCGGGCAATTTTATCCCGATGTTATTTTTTTGAGCTGTATCGCGAATCAAATTTATCTCAGCAATAAATGAGCTTTATTGAATGGCGTTTCATGGGTGAGCCGATATATTGACGTTGAACGCAATAATAAAACGACTCACGGTGTTCGAATAATGAGGTAAGTTATGTCTCGTATAGAACAAGCTGTCCCCTACATAAAGACTAAAAAAACCAATTACCGTTTCGTTGTGCTGGCATTAATTTTTATTGTTTATGCCATTAACTATGCTGACCGAACAAATATTGGTGCGGTACTGCCGTTTATCATTGACGAATTTCATATCAATAATTTCGAAGCCGGTGCCATCGCCAGCATGTTTTTTTTGGGATACGCCCTGAGCCAAATTCCTGCGGGCTTTTTTATTGCCAAAAAGGGAATTCGCGGCATGGTGGCACTGTCGATATTCGGCTTCTCTGCCTTTACCTGGCTGATGGGCACCGCAACCTCGGTTCTGGGCCTGAAGTGTATCCGCCTGGGGCTGGGGTTAACAGAGGGGCCGTGCCCGGTCGGGCTGGCCTCCACCATCAATAACTGGTTTCCGCCAAAGGAGAAGGCCACGGCCACGGGCGTCTACATCGCCGCCACCATGTTCGCGCCCATCCTCGTGCCGCCGCTGGCCGTGTGGATCGCCATGACCTGGGGCTGGCGCTGGGTCTTCTTCTCCTTTGCGATCCCAGGATTGGTCATTGCCGTCCTGTGGTATCTGCTGGTACGCACGAAGCCGTCCGAGAGCGCATTCGTCTCTAAAGCGGAGCTGGAGACCATTACCGCCGGTCAGGAGACGCCGGACGCCAGACGTGAAAACATCGTGATTTCACCGGGCTTTGCACGCCTCGATCGGCTGATCCGCGTGCGGGAGTTAGCCCCGGTAAGCACGGTGAAAGGGCTGTTTACCTCGAAGAATATTCTCGGCGACTGCCTGGCCTATTTTATGATGGTCAGCGTGCTGTACGGACTGTTGACGTGGATCCCGCTCTATCTGGTGAAAGAGAAAGGCTTTACGTTTATGAGCATGGGGCTGGTCGCCAGCATGCCGTGCATCGGTGGATTTATCGGTGCGATTTTTGGCGGCTACGTCTCAGACAAACTGCTCGGCCGCCGACGTAAACCGACCATGATGTTTACCGCCATCAGCACCGTTTTAATGATGGTCATTATGCTGAATATTCCACAAAGCACCGTGGCGGTTTGCGTCGGACTATTTTTTGTCGGTCTCTGTCTGAATATTGGCTGGCCCGCTTTTACAGCTTATGGCATGGCTGTTGCGGACAGTAAAACCTATCCCATTGCCGCGTCCATCATCAATAGCGGCGGTAATCTCGGCGGATTTGTTTCCCCGATGCTGGCAGGTTATCTGCTGGATAAAACAGGTAGTTTTAGTTCCGTGTTTATTTATTTCGGTATTTGCGCAGCCATTGGCTTAATTATGATTATGCTGCTGGAAGAGCCGAAATAAATCATTAAATCTCTCTTGTCCGAATGGAGTAAATATATGCTACTGAAAAATAAAGTCGCCGTTATTACCGGCGCGGCTTCCGTACGCGGTTTGGGTTTCGCTACGGCGAAATTATATGCCGAACAGGGTGCGAAAGTGGTGATTATCGATTTAAACGCTGAAGCCAGCCGGGCTGCCGCCGCGAGCCTGGGCGACGAACATCTGGGCCTTGCGGCGAACGTCAGCAATGAATTACAGGTTAATGCCGCCATTGAGCAGGTGCTGGGGAAATACGGGCGCATCGATATTCTGGTGAATAACGCCGGCATTACTCAGCCGATCAAGCTGATGGATATCAAACGCGAAAATTACGATGCGGTGCTTGACGTCAGCCTGCGCGGCACGCTGCTAATGTCCCAGGCGGTTATTCCCACTATGCGCGCGCAAAAGTCGGGCAGCATCGTCTGCATTTCATCGGTATCGGCCCAGCGCGGCGGCGGCATCTTCGGCGGCCCACACTACAGCGCTGCAAAAGCGGGTGTGCTGGGACTGGCAAAAGCCATGGCGCGTGAGCTGGGGCCCGACAACGTGCGGGTAAACTGCATCACGCCGGGTCTTATCCAGACGGACATCACCGCAGGCAAGCTGAGCGATGAGATGAAAACGTCCATTCTGGCGGGCATTCCACTTAACCGCCTCGGAGACGCGCAGGATATTGCCCGCGCCGCGCTGTTCCTCGGCAGCGATCTCTCTTCTTACTCCACCGGTATCACGCTCGACGTGAACGGCGGGATGCTGATCCATTAAGGAGATACGACGATGACGGATACCACAGTTCAACAGGTTGCCGCCGCGGCCTGGCGCATTCGCCGCTACGCGCTGCGCATGGGCGAAGTGCAGGGGCAGGGCTACATCGGGCAGGCGCTGGGCTATGCCGATGTGCTGGCCACCGCGTTTACCCACGGAATGAACCTAAAGCCGGGCGAGCCGGAGTGGGAAGAGCGCGACCGTTTTCTGCTCTCCCATGGTCATTACGCCATTGCCTGTTATGCGGCACTCATTGAAGCGGGGATCATCCCCGAGGAGGAGCTGGAGACCTACGGCGCGGACGACAGCCGCCTGCCGATGTCCGGTATGGCAACCTACACGCCAGGTATGGAGATCTCCGGCGGTTCGCTGGGGCAGGGCTTAAGCATTGGCGTTGGCATGGCGCTGGGGCTGAAGCACAAGCAGAGCGCGGCATGGGTCGTTAACTCCATGTCGGACGGCGAGCTGGACGAAGGGTCAACCTGGGAAGCGGCGATGTCGGCGGCACATCACGGCCTGTCGAACCTGATCGTGCTGGTGGACATTAACCGCCAGCAGGCGGATGGCAACTCGCACGCGATCCTCGGCTTTGAGCCGCTGGAGGATAAATGGACCTCCTTCGGCTGGTACGTGCAGCGCGTGAACGGCAACGATGTTCCTGCGCTGGTGACGGCGTTTGATAACGCCAAACGCTACCCGGAAAACCAGCCGCGCGTCATTTTGTGCGACACGCTGATGGGCAAGGGCGTGCCGTTCCTCGAAAAGCGTGACAAGAACCATTTTATTCGCGTGGATGCTGACGAGTGGCAAAAGGCACTCGCCGTGCTGGATGCCAACAAACCTGAAGGAGTGCTGTAATGAGCCAGACCACGGAGAAAAAACCGCGTTTAACCACGTCGGCGATGATTGCCTCTATCGCGGAAGAGGGCCAGGAGACGCGCGCCGCACCGTTCGGTCACGCGCTGGTGAAGCTGGCGGAACAGCGACCGGAGATCGTCGGCATGACGGCGGATCTGTCGAAGTACACCGATCTACACATTTTTGCCCAGGCCTACCCGGAACGCTTCTTCCAGATGGGCATGGCCGAACAGCTGTTAATGGGGGCCGCGGGTGGCATGGCGAAAGAGGGCTTTATTCCTTTCGCCACCACCTATGCCGTCTTCGCCACCCGCCGCGCCTACGATTTTATCCATCAGGTGATTGCTGAAGAGCGTCTCAACGTGAAGATCTGCGCGGCGCTGCCGGGGCTCACCACCGGCTATGGGCCGAGCCACCAGGCGACGGAAGATATTGCGATTATGCGCGGTATTCCGGGCATGACGATTATCGATCCCTGTGACGCAATCGACACGGAACAGGCGGTGCCGGCGATGGCAGCGCACGATGGCCCTGTCTATATGCGCCTGCTGCGCGGCAAGGTGCCGGTGGTGCTGGACCAGTACAACTACCAGTTTAAGATTGGCAAAGCTGCGCTGCTGGAAGAGGGGAGCGATGTCCTGATCGTCGCCTCAGGCCTGATGACCATGCGTGCGCTGGAGGCGGCGAAGCAACTGCGTAAGGATAACGTCAGCGTGGCGGTGCTGCACTCGCCCACCATTAAGCCGCTGGACGAAGAGACGATCCTGGCGCAGGCCGCGAAGCCGGGACGGCTGGTCATCGTGGCGGAAAACCACAGCAGCGTAGGCGGGTTGTGCGAAGCCGTCGCGTCGCTGTTGATGCGCAACCGCGTGAACGTGGATTTCGATACCGTCGCGCTGCCGGACGCGTTCCTTGATGCGGGCGCGTTGCCCACCCTCCATGACCGCTACGGGATCTCAACCACAGCCATGGTGGAGAAAATCCGGCGCAGGCTGTGATTTATCAGACGGATACGTTGCCAACGGGCGAGGGGTGCTTTACCCTCGCCTCTGTTGCGATAAAGGAGTCCGTCATGGCACAAAACATCTACGACAACCCGGCGTTTTTTGAAGGCTACGCTCAGCTTCCGCGTTCGGTGCACGGGCTGGACGGTGCGCCTGAGTGGCCTGCGCTCAAAGCAATGCTGCCTGATTTAACCGGCAAAGCGGTTATCGATCTCGGCTGCGGCTACGGCTGGTTCTGCCGCGCGGCGCGCGCGCTGGGCGCTAGCGACGTTACGGGCGTCGATATCTCAGAAAAAATGCTTGCCCGCGCGGCTGAACTGACGGATGACGTGCAGATTCACTATCAGCGTAGCGATCTGGAATCTCTTCAGCTTCGCGAAAACAGTCTCGATCTGGTCTACAGCTCGCTGGCGCTACACTACCTGCCGGAGCTGGACACGCTATTCGCCAACGTTCAGCGCGCGCTAAAACCGGGTGGCAGCCTGGTCTTCTCGATGGAGCACCCAATTTACACCTGCGCCACCCGTCAGGGCTGGCTGACCGACGACAGCGGCGAGCGGTTCTGGGGCGTGAACCATTATCAGGACGAAAGCCAGCGCGTCAGCAACTGGCTGGCGGATGGAGTGATTAAATACCACCGAACGCTGGGCACCACGCTTAACGCGCTGATAAAGGCCGGGTTAACGATAAGTGAAGTCAATGAGTGGGGACCAACGCAGGCGCAGATTGACGCCTGGCCTGCATTGTCCGAAGAGGCGGAGCGCCCGATGCTGGTGCTGATGTCCGCCCGTAAGGCTCAGTAACCTACCTTATACACCCGCCCGCTCTGCACCCCTTCCACGCTGCGGCGGTAGGCCTGGGCCACGGTCGCGGCGGGAACGCTTTCAAAGCCAGGGAAGAACCCGTCATATGCTTCGGCGGATTCCGTCAGTACCGTTGGACTAATCAGGTTAATGCGGATCCCGCGCGGCAGTTCGCAGGCTGCCGCGCGGACAAACCCTTCCAGCGCCGCATTGACCGTGGTGGCATTCACGCCCTGCGCAATCGGCTCGTGCGCCACAATCCCGCTTATCAGCGTAATCGAGCCGCCTTCGTTCAGATAATGCTGGCCGGTCAGCGCCAGACGCACCTGCCCGAGCAGCTTGTCCTGCAGGCCCTGGTTGAAGTCGCTGTCCTTCATGGTCGCGAGCGGGCCAAAGTAGAGACCACCGCTGGCGGAGACAATCGCATCCACCGGGCCGATTTTCTCAAACAGCGCCTGCACGCTCGCCTGCGAGGTGATATCCACCTGGTAGTCGCCCCGCGTGCGACCCACGCGGATGACCTCGTGACGACGGCTTAACTCTTCGGTTACGGCACGACCGACCGTACCGCTGGCACCAATAATGACGATTTTCATATCCGACTCCTCATGTTGTGAGCCCTCATTCTTTAATAAATAAAAAGTCAGATAAACTGGGCTAAAGTTAGATGATTACTAACCAGGGGTTTGGAATATGGATAAGCTTCGCGGCATGGAGACGTTTATCGCGGTGGTAGAGAGCGGCAGCTTCACCGGCGCGGCGGCGCGGCTGGAGATGTCGGCGGTGATGGTCGGGAAATATATTGCGCTGCTCGAATCTCAGCTCGGCACGCGGCTGCTGGAGCGCAATACCCGTCGCCAGAGCCTGACCGACGCCGGACGCGTTTATTTCGAAGAGGCCAGGCGCGTGCTGGAGCAGGTCTCGATTGCCGAAAGCGCGGTTGAACGGCTGCGCGCGGCGCCCGCCGGCACCCTGCGCGTCACCGCCCCCACGTCGTTTGGCGGCTGCGCGATCGCCCCTCTGACGGCCACATTTTTGCAGCGCTACCCGGAAGTGCGTATCGAACTGGATCTCACCAACCGGATGGTCGATCTGGTGGAAGAGGGGGTCGATCTGGCCATTCGCATTGGCGATATCCGCAATGACGATCTGGTGGCGAAATATCTGTGTCCCTACAACATGGTGATCTGCGCCGCACCGGATTATCTGGCGCGACACGGCACGCCGCAGACGCCCGCCGATCTGGTGGATCATCTGTGCCTGTCGCACACGGTGTGGACCGCGCGCAACGAGTGGCGGCTGCCGGGTGCGGAAGGGGAGGTGCGCTGGAAGCGGGATGCGATCTTAAGATGCAACGACGGCTACGGCTTACGCATGGCGGCGCGAGCCGGGGCAGGGCTGCTGCTGCAACCGGAAGTGCTGGTGGCGGAAGAGCTGGCAAGCGGCAGGCTGGTGCGTGTGCTTAAGCCGTTCACGCCCGCGCCGAGGCCGGTGCATTTACTGTGGCGTCAGGATTTGCGTCCCCTCCCTAAGCTAACGGAATTTATTGCTCATATTCTGCTAAGATTGGGCACAATATAAAAAAAGAAGGTAATCAAAGAATGTCTGCAAACAAACTCGCCAGCAGCGCGCAGGGCCTGCAATCATCTGCCATCCGTGAATTATTAAAACATAGCAAAATGGCGGGCGTGATTTCGCTGGGCGGTGGTATTCCCAATCCGGACCTGTTCGATCGCGAAGGGCTTAAAATTGCCGCCGATGCTGTGTTGTCACAGAATTTTGGCGAGGCGTTCCAGTATGGCCTGACGGAAGGCGTACCGGGGCTGCGCGAAGAAATTAAACGCATCTGCGAGGGGCGCGGCATCGCCTGTAAGGCCGATGACGTGGTCATTACTTCCGGCTCTCAACAATCTCTGGACGTGCTGGCGCGTGCGTTAATTAATCCGGGCGATACGGTTGTCGTTGAACGTCCTACCTATCTCGCCGCGCTGCAGGTCTTTGGCCTGGCACAGGCGAATTTTGAATCCGTCGGCACCGACGGCGACGGCATGAAGGTCGATGAACTTGAAGCCCTGGTGGCAAAGAAAACCATCAAGGCGGTTTATATCGTTCCAACCTTTGGTAACCCTGGCGGCGTAACGCTTTCCGAAGCGCGCCGTAAACAGCTGGTGGAATTATCAAAGCGCTATGATTTCGTGATTATCGAAGACGATCCGTACAGCGAAATTAACTACACCGACGACGTATTCCGCCCGCTGATTGCCCATGCGAAAGATATCGGCAATGAAGAGAACGTGGTCTACACCTCCACCTTCTCTAAAATCCTCGCGCCGGGAACCCGCGTGGGCTGGGTGCTGGTGCCGGAATGGCTGAAGCGCGCGGTGGTGAACCTCAAGCAAACCACCGATCTGCATACCAGCACGCTGTCCCAGCTGATGACCTACGAGTACCTGAAAACCGGGCGTCTGGCGAACCAGATTAAAATGATCCGCGAGGCCTATCGCCAGAAATACCAGACGTTTGCAACGGAACTGGAAGCCGAGCTGGGCGATGTGATGTCATTCCACAAGCCGAAGGGCGGGATGTTCCTGTGGGCAAAAATGAACAACGGCATGAATACGACGAAATGGCTGGAAAAAACCTTAAGCAACGGCGTGGTGTTTGTACCGGGCGAGTTCTTCTACTGCAACGAACCGGACCCGACAACGCTGCGCATGTCATTCGTCACCCCAACGGATGAGCAGCTTAAAGAAGCGGTTCGACGCCTGAAAATCTCCCTGTAGCAGAGCGCGCATAACGGCAGTTGCCGTTGTGCGCGCAGGGTGAGCTTATTGCGTGGCGTGGGCGAGCGCGCGGTCTGAAGCATCGCCGCCGATCGTCTGCGTCACTTCATGGATACGACAGATTTTCCCCTCGCGCAGTGTGGCAAACATATACACCTCTAATTCCGCCTGGCGACCATCTGGATATGTCACCGTAACCCAGTGCCGGTCTGCTAAAAGATTCTCGTGACAGGCCAGCTCTTCTACCCTGAATGCGATCGCGCGGATCTGCGAGCGGACGTGGTTCAGGTGCTGCACAAAACCCCGAAAATCAAGCGCGTGACCATCCGTGTACTGCTGGTAATCGGGCGTGAATACCTCTGCGGGATCTAATTCGCCTTTGAACAAGCGGCTTAACAGGCACGCCATTTTTTCGCGCTGTAGGGTATTGTCAGGCTGGGCTATCACGGTTGTGATGATGCTCATGTTGGCTCCTTGTGAGTTGAGCCACCATTATCCTTGACAGTCGACGGCGTAGTTTCTGTAATACGTCGATGAATAACGATTTTCGGCCAGGATAAGATGATCGGTACAGAGACGCTCCGCCATCCCGGCGGTTACCGCACCGCGTGGCACAGCCATCCCACCGGACAACTCTGGCGTATTGCAACGGGGCTGCTGGTGATTGAGACCCAACAGGGGCGTTCGGTTGTACCGGCAAACCATATTGGCTGGATCCCGCCGGGCCAGCAGCACGCCGCCTTTTCTGAAAGCGCGATAGAAGGCTGCGCTATCTATCTTGACCCTGCGTGCTGTGCAATGCTTCCCGATGCCCCCGCGCTGTTCGAGCCCGACGATCTCACTCATGCACTGTTTTCCCGCTTAAGCGTTGCAGAAAACGAGTACGATCCGCGAAAGCTCACCCTGCTGCTGGATGAGCTTGCCCTGACGCCTCAGGTGCACTTTTATCTGCCCGTACCGACGGATCCGCGTCTGAAGAACGTGGTCAGCCACTTGCTGCAGTGTGTCGATGATAATCAAACGGTCAAGAGCCATGCCAGCCATGCCGGGATGAGCGTGCGTACGTTTAACCGTCGATTTAGCGCCCAGACGGGAATGAACTTCGTCAACTGGCGGCAGCTGGCGCGCGTCATGCAGGCAATGGAGTGGCTGGCGGCGGGGAAGCCGGTGGGATGGATTGCGCTGTCCTGCGGCTACAGCAGCGTCAGCGCATTTATTGAGGTTTTCAGAATGTGGACCGGTAAAACGCCGGGGCAGTGGGGGATTAAAGGTGGCGCTGAAGAGTCGGTTTGATTCAGGCCACATCCGGCTGGCCTGATTTCCTTTTTGCCATGATTTCTGCAATCGTTTTTATACGGCTCAGCTCCTCCTGAGTCCGGGAATTGGTTTGCGCTTCCCAGACGTCGACGTTTAGCTGCAGGTTCAACCAGAATTCAATGGTGGTATCGAATGCCTTGGCCAGTCTGATTGCCATATCGGCCGTCAGTTTACGATTATTATTAACGAGAGCGCTGATGGTGTTACGGTGCACGTTAAGCATTTCCGCGAGATCGCTAATTTTCAGATTGAGCGGCTCAAGATATTCATACTGCAACACATCGCCCGGCGTGGTGGGTTTGCGTAGAGCCTGTTGAAGAGTCATAGGTAATGCCTCATTTGTATGGCGTGTACTTGTGCGGAGAGAGGTAGAGATCGTCTGCTTTGCCCTCTGACCACCTGAATACCAACCTGTATTGCCTGTTAACGCGAATCGCAGAGTACCCTGCAAGCGGGGGATTCAGCGATTCATACATATTGCCTGGCGGGGATCTCAGCTCCCGGTGCGAGGTGGCAGCGTTGATCATATCCAGCTTCCTCGCTAAGGCTGATTCAAGGCTTGAAGGGATCACATTGCTTGATTTCCCGTACAGAAAAAAATCCTTAAGCCATTGATCACGAAAATGATTAATCATAGCGCTTATGAGCTCCACTCCATGAAGCTATGTGGATAGTAATGCACTCTTGCACAGTGCGCAAGTGCGTTTCGATTGGCGGCTATGTTACCCTGATGCAGGCTGAAGGAAAGCGGAAGGCGTCATTAAAAGCGGTTTCTTCGATGCGGATTCCAGAAAAGGGGGATTGTGGTGTGGGTGCGGCATGATGCCCTCTCCCACAGGGCTGAAGAATCCCCACAAATTAATGCGAGCAGCGAATCATCCCCTCGCCCCTTTGGGGAGAGGGTGAAGGGGAAGATCGTAGCCGCTGCCCGGCGAAGTCTATCGCTCCCTCAGCGCCTCCTTCGCCCGGTTAAACGGCTTGATCAGATAATCCAGTACCGTTTTCTCTCCGGTCTTGATGTCCACTGTGGCAATCATCCCCGGCACGATCGAGAAATGCCTGCCCGCCTTATTCACCAGGTAATCCTGGCTGGTGCGGATAAACACGCGGTAGTAGAACACCTCCGGCTTGGCCTCGTCCTGGATAGTGTCCGGGGATATGGTCTCCACCACCCCGTGCAGCCCGCCGTAGATGGCGTAATCGTAGGCGGTGATCTTCACCAGCGCCTCCTGGTTCGGGTGGATAAAGGCGATATCGCGCGGCGAGAGGCGGGTTTCAATCAGCAGATGATCGTCCACCGGCACAATCTCCATCAGTTCGCCGTTGGGCGGGATCACGCCGCCGATGGTGGTGACTTTGATATTTTTCACGATCCCGCGCACCGGGGATTTTACCGTCAGGCGGGTGACGGAATCCTCGCGGCCTTTGAGGATCGCCGAGACCATATCCACCTCGGCGTTGGCCTTGGATAGCGCCTCGCGCGCCTGAACGTAATACTGGGAACGCACGTCGGTGAGCTTCAGCTCCAGGTCGCTTTTCTGTCGCTGCAGGCGGAGCACTTCCACGTGGCTGGCGGCACCGGTTTTTACCAGCCGCTGGGTGATCGCCAGCTCTTTGTTTGCGAGATCTAACGCTGAACGCAGTTCACGCTGCGTGTCCTCCAGCTGCGCGCGGCGCGAATTGTAGAGCCGCGTTTCGGCGGCGGTCAGTTCGGTCCATTTCTCCAGCGAAGGCGGGAACTTCAGCGGTAGATCGTTCACCTCGGCGTACAGACGGGCGCTGGAGGCAAGCGACGCGCGGTAGCGCGCCGCGCTTTCGCCGACGTTCGATTCGGAACGCGTTGGATCCAGCCGCGCCAGCACCTGTCCGGCCTGCACCTGATCGCCCTCGTGAACGTTCAGCTCGGTGAGGATCCCCCCATCCAGCGACTGCAGCACCTGCTCGCGCGAGCTGGGGATCACTTTTCCGGTTCCCGTTGAGACTTCATCCAGCATCCCAAACCACGCCCAGACGCCCAGCGCCACAAACATCAGCAGCGAGAAGATCACAATCCGCCGCGCGCCGGTATAGCCGCTTTCGGAGTCGAGCGCATTATCCAGATCGTCCATTGCGGCCACGTCACGCTGACTGATTTTCATTTTTCCACTCCCGTCCGGTTGCTGCCTGCTGCTGTTGCTGCATGCGGCTGTTGTTCAGCGCCTGCGCTTTTGGCGCGTCCATGACCAGCATCCCATCTTTCAGCACGACCACGCGCTCCACCAGCTCCAGCACCGGCACGCGGTGGGTGGCGACAACCAGCGTCCGGTTGCCGAGCCACGCCCCCAGGCGCTGGATAAATTCCCGCTCGGTGTGCTCGTCAAGGGAAGCGGTCGGCTCGTCCATCAGCACGATATTCGGATCGCGCAGCAGCATCCGCGCCAGCAGAATCGACTGCCGCTGCCCGCCGGACAATCCCACGCCGTTCTCCATAATCGGGTAGTCCAGCCCCTTTGGCAGCTTCTGCACAAAGCTGGCCGCGCCGCACATCTCCAGCACCTCGAAGATCTCTTCGTCGGTGGCGCGCGGCATGCCGAGGGTGATGTTCTCGCGCAGGGTGCCGTAAAACAGCCGCGCGTTCTGGGTCATAAAGCCAACGTTTCGCCGCACGTCGGCCACGTCCAGATGCGGCAGGCTGAGGTTGTCGAGCCGCAACTCGCCGGCCGCCAGATCCATGCCGCCCGCCATCGCCTGCAGGAGAGTGGATTTGCCCGCGCCGTTACGCCCGAGGATCGCCACTTTCTCGCCCGGCCTGATCTCCAGACGGTTAATGCGCAGCGCCATGCGCGGATCTTCCGGCTGATAGCGGAACTGCGCCTGCTCGAAAAGATAGTGTCCGCGCAGCACGTCCTGGCGGATCGGCGTCTCTTCACGCTGATTTTCAGTAGGAAGCTGCATAATACTGTCCAGCCCCTCTTTGGCGGCTTTCACCTGCTGCCAGCGGGCGAGTACGCCGCACAGCGTCGCCATCGGGGCGATCATCCGCGAGGCCAGCATTGAGGCTGCTACCACCGAGCCGGTGGTCAGCGTGCCGTCAATCACCATCGGCGCGCCAACCACGATCACGGCGGCGTAAACCAGGCTCTGAACGGTCATCCCCCAGCTGATCAGGTTCTGGGTCAGCTCGCGGGTGCGCAGGCCGGATTCCGCGGTGATCTGGATATAGCTGTTCCACTGCTGCAAAAAGCGGTTCTCCGCCTGCATCAGCTTGATGTCCTCCAGCCCCTGCACGCTCTCCACCAGAACCGCGTTGCGCAGGGTGGATTCATGCGCCGACTGCTTCGCCAGCTCCGCCAGCTTCTTTTGCAACAGCAGGCCCGGCAGCACCATGATCACTGCCGCCACCGGGGCGATCCACGCCAGCTGCGGGGCGATGATCGCCAGCACCACCACAAACAGGAAGAAGAAGGGCAGATCGACAATCGTCGAGATGGTGGAAGAGGTGACCATCTCGCGGATCTGCTCCAGCTCGCGCAGCTGGGAGATAAAGCTGCCGGTGGAGCGCGGAATGGCGCTGTGGCGCAGCCGTAACGCGTGGCCGAACACGCGATCCGAGACGCGCAGATCCGAGCGTTTGCCCAGCAGATCCATAATGTGCCCGCGCGCGACGCGCAGCACAAAGCCAAACAGGGTGGCGATCAGCACCCCGATGGTCAGCACGTAGAGCGTCGGGTAGGACTGGGCGGGGATCACCCGGTCATACACCTGCATGGAAAAGACAATGCCGGAGAGGGAGAGCACATTGATAAACAGCGCCGCCAGCATCACCCAGCTGTAGGGACGCAGGTCGCGCATCACCAGCCGGTAGAGCCAGTCCGGACGGTACTTTGAGATGTAGGCGTCCACGCGGCTGTCTTTCAGCGCGGCCAGCGGACGCAGGGCGATAACGTGGCGGATGGCGGGCAGCATTGCGCTCATCGACAGGCGGTTGGTGTATGTCTTGTCGTCGAAAAAGCTGACCTCGAGCGTATCTTCTCCGTCGAAATTCTCGATCACGCCGATTTTTCCGTCGTTCAGCGCCACCACCACCGGCAGACGCCAGCTGTTGATCGACTGCTGATCGGCCGTCAGCAGCTGGAACGTCAGCCCGGCTTCACGGGCAAGCTGAGTCAGTGCGGGCACCATCGGTTTGCCTTTCAGCCACGGCGCGCCCGCGACGAGCGAGCCTGGCGAACAGGCAACGCGGTAGCGCGTGGCGACAAAGCCAAACGCCTGAGCCCACTGCTCCAGCGCCTCATCCGTCATCGTTTCCCCCTGCGGGATGTCGCGTTGCTTCATGGCTGGATCTCCACGGTCTGGATGGTGCGGTTATCAAGATCGAACGCATGACGCAATTGCCCGGTGTTATAGAGGCAGTTGAGCTGCAGCTGATGCAGCTGACCGAGGGTCTGCTGCTGGGTAAAGCGCGCCTGATAGACCTCCTGCTCGGCGTTGAGCACGTCCAGCAGCGGGCGCGAGCCGAGATCGAGATACTGCTGCTGGTAAAGCTCGCGGGTGCGGGCGCTGAGCGCCTCCTGGCGGCCCTGAATTTGCAGCGTGCTTTGCAGGCTCATGACCTGGCTGCGGGCCTCCAGCAGCTTCTGGCGGACATCGAGGCGCGTGCGCTGAATGGTCGACTGCGCCGCTTCCACCGCGTGACCGGCGGCGTTGCGTCGGGCGGTGAGTCCGCCGCCCTGATAGAGCGGCATCTGGACTTTCACCCAGGCGGAATATTGGGTGCGGTCCCGCGTTTCGTTACCCGCGTAGCGATCGTTCAGGTAGTGACGAACTTCCGGCTCCAGCGAGACGGTTGGCGTCATCTGCGCGTCGGCGTAGTCAAGGTTAGCCTGAGCGACGTTCGCCTGTGCCCAGGCGGCGAGGACCGCAGGCACCAGACGATCGTCCGGCTCAGCGATATCGCAGCTGCGGGCCAGCTTCTGCGGAAAGTCATTGCTGATATCGTTCAGGCTGTTCCAGCCGAGAAAGCTCATCAGCGTGGCGCGGGCGCTGTCGAGGCTGGCCTGATACTGCATCAGCTGGGCGCGCGCCCCTTCAATGCGCGCGTCGGTCTGCACCACGTCAGACAGGGAAGTGGCCCCTTCGTCGTTACGCTGGCGGGTCAGGGTGCCTATTGATGAGAGGGCGTCAAGCTGCTCTTTGGCGGTGTCGACCATCTGCTGCCAGGTTTGCACCTGCACCATGGCGATAGCGGTATCGTGGGCGATGGTGTCGATGCTGACCAGCACGTTGGCCTGCTGCTGGGCGACCCCGGCGTTTTCGGCCCGCACCTGGCTTGCCACTTTGCCGAAGTCGTAGAGCATCTGTGAAAGAGAGAGCACCAGCGACGGCGTAAAGCCGTTCTGGTCGCCGTCGTGGGAATACCCGTTGTCCATGCCGGCGTTGATTTGCGGATAGTATTTCGATTTGGCGACGTCGACCTCTTCATTCTGTTCGTAGAGTTTGCCCACGGCTTCAGCGATCGCCGGGTGCCAGGTGACGGCGCGATTAACGGCCTCGCCAAGCTGTAGTGAACCGGGAGCGGCTTTGCCTGCCACCGGGGCGACGCGGCCATTCAGTGAGGGGAGTTCCTGCGTTTCGCGGAGCTGTCCGGTATTGATGGTTGCCGCCGGGTTTGCCGCGATGGCGGGTACAGATATCAGGCAGCACGAGAGCCACCAGTAAGGCATCTTTATTCCCATGTCTTGTCCCTAATAAATAAGTACAGCTTTATTATTTATGCCCGGGCGCTGTGCGCCCGGGTCATGTCCTGCAGGTGCTATCAGGTAATGATGTGTTGCTGGTTCACAAGCTCGTCGTACGTGGTCTGCACGTTATCAAGCGTAACGAGTGCAGTATTAGTGTAGGTGCTCCCTGCGCCGTCACGGTCGATGGAGATCACAGTGTTGCTACCGCTTTGCGTGACATTGATATAATTCCCCAGCGAGGCGGTATTACCGTCCCAGCCCACCAGCAGATCGCCAATGTCGATCTTGTCTCCCTGCGCCAGGGAGAAGTTCGTCCAGTGGTCGCCGCCGGCGCTGGTGATGTTGCCCCCCGTCGCGTTGCCCGCCGTGCTGTTCAGCACCTGATAAATCAGCGTGTCGCCGTAGGCCGTACCGCTAATCACATCGTTATGCTCCGAACTGATAAATTTCGGCGCCATGTTGATGGTCAGCGACGCGGTGTCGGTGGTGCCGTTGGCATCGGTCAGGGTGTAGTTAAAGACCTCCTTCGTGGTAATGGTAGAGAGCGATATCCCCGGGTTGAGCGTATAGGTGTAACTCCCGTCTGCGGCAATCGCCAGCGTGCCGTAGTGACCCGTGATGCTCGACTGCGTGCTGCCGGTGTAGGGATCCAGCGTAGTGGTAATGCCGTCGTAGCCGGTAATGCTCACGCGGGTATCCACCGAGTGCAGTTGATCCATCGTCCCTGCGGAACCGGTGCCGTCGAAAATGTTGCCGTCAACGGTGTGGGTGCCCGTGGCGTCGAACTGCGACAGCGAGTAGCTTGTGCCGGTGACGCTTGGGGTGATGGTGATATTTCCTACTCCCAGCGGCCCCATTCTGCCGGTATAGCTCAGGGTGTAGGTCCCCGCCTCCAGGTCGAGACCCGTCAGGTTGACCGTTGCCGTGCCGCCCAGCAGCAGCCCGCCGTTGAACGAGCCGGTTCTGACGGTGGTGGCGCCGTTGGTCAGCGTCCAGTCAACCGTCAACCCTGTAAGCGTCAGCAACGAGGCGACGTTAAACGACAGCACCACGTTGTGCAGCGCGGTATTGGCATCCACCACGAAGGTGCCGGAGCCGGAGCCCTGGGTTGAAGCGAGCAGCGCGGCGTTCCAGCTCGCCGACCCGACGGTTGTATCCGAGTACGCGGCGGTGTGGTGTACCGACGTCACGTCCATCGCGGTGCTGACATCATTCACCGCATTCATCGGCTGCGCGGTTGGGGTGATGTTGAGCGAAGCCGTGTCTTTCGTGCCGTCCGGCGCGGTAATGGTGTAGACGAAGGTATCCGGGGTGCTGATGTGGTCAACGCCGACGCCGCTATTCAGGGTGTAGGTGTACTCCCCGGCCGCGTTGATGCTCAGCGTGCCGTACTCGCCGGTAATGTTCGTCAGACCGCTGCTGTTCACCGCTACGCCGTTAACCTCCGTCACCAGCGTGCCGACTGGCGCAATATCATCTGACAGAACGTCCCCGGTAGTGCTCGCGCTGACGCTCGCCACGCTGTAGACATGATCCTGCAGCACGTCCAGCGTGTAGGCCGTCAGGGCGGTGATCCCCGCAGCCGTATTCAGCAGGAACAGGTACTCACCGGCCGGCAGTTGCAGCGTCAGCTGAGGCGAGGTGCCGCCCAACAGCGGCGCGCGCAGCCAGCCTGGTTCAACGCGCATCTGCTCGAAGGTCTGGGTCGCGTTGTTGAACTTGTAGACGTACAGATCAAACACCGACGCCAGCGCCACGCCGCCCACGGAGGCCTGGATGGTCATGGTGCGGGTAGTGCCTTCCTCCACGTTATAGATGATAGGATTGGTCATATCGTCCAGCAGGTTCAGCCCCAGCGTGTTGCCGAGATTGATCCCCACCAGGGTAAAGCCGCCCTGGGACGACGTACCGTTGTCAATCGCGTTGACGGTGGTATCGAAGGTCAGCGAGTTCGTATCGTCAACCGCGACAATACCGCTGGTGGCGGTACCGGTGCCCAGCGACAGCACCAGATTCGCCGACGCGCTGACGCCGTTATGCGTGATGGTGTAGCTGAAGCTCTCCGTCCGGCCAATCACCGATGCGCTGGTGTTGGTCAGATCGTAGGTGTAACTGCCGTCGCGGTTAATGGTCAGCGTACCGTACTGACCCTGGATCACCGTGCCGTCGGCAGTGACGCTGGTGGTGACACCCTGGGCGTTGGTGACGGCCGTGACCGTTGCCCCTGCCGGAGCGTTATCGCTGCCTGCGGTTGGGTCAACGTCGGTGATCACGTTACCGCCGAGGCTGGTGTCGCCCGTAACGGTGCCCGGCCCGGTCTCTTTCACTGCCACGTCGAGGCTGGTGTAGGAGCCGGTTGCCAGCAGGTTGGTGTTATAGCTCAGCACGCGGTAGTTGCCGTCCGCCAGCCCGGTCAGGTTCAACGACACGCCGGTTGCCCCCAGGGTCAGCAGGTCGGCAAACTGCGGCTGTCCGGTATCGACTACGGTAGTCCAGGTGTTGTTAACGGTGTCAAAGCGCTGAACCACCAGCTCAAGGGTGTTGAGCAGAGAGAGCACCGCGCCCGTGGCGTTGGCGTTCACGACGATATCCGCGCTGCCGCCGCTGCCCACGGTGAAGTTGACCTGAGCGGTGTCATTACCGAGCAGCGTCAGGACGTTGCCCACGGCACCGACCAGCAGGAAGCCGTAGTCGCTGTACTGGCTGTTGGTGACGGTGGCCGTGGTGCTGAGATCCAGCTCTTCGACATTATTGCTGGCGGAGAGCGGCACCACTGGCGCGAGCGCCGAGCCGGGCTGCGAGATATTGCCCGCCGCGTCGGTGGCGGTGATTTGCAGCGTCTGGCCTTCAGTCTGTTTGTTTACGAAGGTGTAGCTGTACGTGCCGTTGCTGCCCGCTGTGGTCGTGACCGTCGAGCCGTCCGTGAGTCGGATGGTGACGGTACTGCCTGCTTCAGCATTCCCGGTTAATACGCTACCGTCGGCGTTGAAGGTTCCGGTTGGGGCCGTTGGCGCGGTCAGATCGACGATAATCGTCGTCACGGCCGATGCCGGGCTGGTGTTGCCTGCGGCATCGGTGGCCGTGGCGGTGAAGTTGTGGGTGCCCTGCGTCAGCGTGGTGGTTTCCGGCAGCGTCCAGTTGCCATTGCCGTCGGCGGTGACGGTGCCCACCAGCGTGATGCCATCGTAGATCCGTACCGTTGCATTCGCTTCGGCGGTCCCGCTCAGCGCCGGACGCGTGTCGTTGGTCGGGTTGGTGCCGGTTACCGGGCCGATGACGCTACCGACATCATCAATTACCGAGCTGATGACCGGCGCTGCCGGGGCAAGGGTATCGACGTTAATCGTGTACCCGGCGGTTGGCGCGCTGGCATTGCCCGTCGCATCGGTGGCGGTAAAGGTCAACGTATGCGGGCCGTTGCCCAGCGCCGGAGAAGGCGTATAGCTCCACGCCCCGCCGGTGGCGATCACGCTGCCGATCTGCACGCCGTTATCGAAGATTTTCACCGTAGAACCCGCTTCCGCCGTACCGCTGAGGGTTGGCTGCGCGTCGTTGGTTATTCCTCCGTTCGCGACTGGCGTTGCCGCATTGCCGACGTCATCCAGAATGCTGTTGAGCACCGGCAGCGCTGGCGGCGCGGTGTCAATCGTCAGACTGAAGCTTGCGGACGACGCGCTGGTGTTGCCTGCGGCATCCGTAGCCTGCGCGGTGAAGCTGTGCGCCCCCTCTGTCAGCGTGGTATTGAGTAAGATACTCCAGCTGCCGCTGCCGTCTGCGGTGCCCGTCCCGACCAGCGTGGTTCCCTCATAGATATTCACGGTGGCAAACGGTTCGCTGGTTCCGACCAGCCGCGGTACGGTGTCGTCGGTCGTCTGCCCGGACGTGATTGGCCCGGTAATGCTCCCCACATCGTCAATCGCCTGGCTGATAACCGGCGCGGTGGGTGCCGTGCTATCGACAACCAGCGTAAAGCCTGGCGAGGCGGGGCTGATGTTCCCTGCGGCATCGGTGACCGTGGCGGTCCAGGTGTGGCTGCCAGCCGCCAGCGGCGTGGACGGCGTAAAGCTCCATGCACCGGTACCGTCAGCCAGCGCGGTGCCGACAGGCTGCCCGTTTTCATAGATAGTGACCGTGGCGTTGGCCGTCGCGGTGCCGCTCAGCGTTGGCGTGGTGTCGTCGGTGCTTTGCCCGGAAGTGAGCGGGGTTTGAATACTGCCCACGTTATCTGCCGCCGCTGAAATGACCGGCGCAGACGGCACGCCCGTATCCACCGTCAGGTTAAACGGTGCCGTTGCAGTACCCACGTTGCCCGCCGCGTCGGTGGCGTTGAAGGTAATGGCATGCGGTCCGTCGATCAGATCGGTACCCGGCGTGAAGGTCCAGCTGCCCTGGGCATTGACCACGGCGGTGCCAATTTCGTTGCCATCAACAATCACGTGCACCGTAGAACCCACGTCGCCCGTACCGTTGAAGGTCGGACGCGCGTCGTTAGTGCTGTTACCCGACGTGAGCGTCCCCGTGGTCGGTGCGACATCGTCAATCACGCTGGTCACCACCGGCACGCCGGGGCCTGCGGTATCGACGGTGAAGGCGAAGACCGACGAGTTCGCTGAGGCGTTGCCCGCGGCATCCGTTGCGTACGCGCGCAGGGAGTAGCTGCCGTCGTTCAGCGGCGTGGTCGGGGTGAAGGACCAGTTACCGTTTACGTCGACGGTCGTCGTACCCAACTGCGTACCGTTATTCATGATGTAGATGGTGCTGCCTGCCTCTCCGGTGCCGCTAATCGTTGGGGTGTTGTCGTTGGTCGCCTGCCCGCTGGTGAGGTTGCCCGTGACGCCGCCAGGGACGTTATCACTTACCGTATCCAGCGTTGGAACCGTCGGCGCCGTGAGGTCAACCACCACGCTCCACGGGGCGGAGACCAGGCTCAGGTTACCCTGCGGATCGGTTGCCTGAACCGTGAACGCGTGTGGCCCTTCGACAAGCGCGGTCTCTGGCGTAAAGCTCCACGCGCCGGTGTCATCAGCCGTAACCACGGCAATCTGGGTAGCGCCATCGAAAATGGTCACGATGCTGTTTGCGTCCGCTGTCCCCGAAAGGGTTGGCGTGGCGTCGTTCGTTTCGCTGCCGCTCGCTACCGGGGTGGCGGTATTGCCCACATTATCCGTTACGCTGGTGATGACCGGCGTGGTGGAAATGGAATCCACCACGATGGTGAAGTCCGCCGAAGGACCGCTCTGATTTCCCGCCGGATCGGTCTCGCGGATGGTCAGAACATTACTGCCTTCTGGCAGGGCGGGCGTGGTGTAGCTCCAGGTGCCGGTATTACCAACCACCACGCTGTCCAGCAGCACGCCGTTGTTATAGATGGAGATGGTATCACCCACCGCGCCGGTGCCGGTGAGGGTCGGCTGGCTGTCGTTGGTGGCCTGGCCGCTGGTCAGCGGACCGGTGACAGGGCCCACGTCGTCAATGACCGAGCCAATAGTTGGCGTGCCCGGCGCGGTCAGATCGACGGTTACGCTGGCCGCCGGAGAGCGGCCGCTGGTGGCACCGTTGAGGGTCGCAGTCACCTCAAAGGTGTGCAGCCCCTCGCCAAGCGCGGCCGGCGTATAGCTCCAGTTGCCGCTGCCGTCGGCGGTCACCGTTGTTAATGGCGTCGTGCTACCGTCCTGATAGATAGTAATCACGCTGCCCGCTTCGGCCGTACCGGTAAGCGTTGGCGTGGTGTCGTTGGTGGTTTTGCCTTTCACATCGCCGGTGACCGGGTCCACGTCATCGACAATAGCCGTAATGACGGGTACCTGCGGCAGCTCAAGCGGCGAGTCGGTGACGATAAAAGGCACGTCAGCGCTGGCATTTCCTGCGGCGTCCGTGGCGGTCACGGTCAGCGTGGTTGGATCCAGCTGCGCCGGGCTCAGCGCAATGGAGAAGCTGCCGTCGCTGCCGACAACGCCGGTACCAATGACCGTGCCACCGCTGTCTTTCACGGTAATGGTGCTTCCCTCTTCACCGGTACCGGTCAGCGGTGTCCCTTCATCAGCCAGGAGCATGTTGCCCGGATCGGCCGGGGCGACGGTATCGACCGTCACGCTCAGCGGTGCTGAACTGCCAGAGAGGTTACCCGCCGGATCGCTGGAAGAGACGGTGAAGGTATATGTAGCATCCGGCAGCGTCGCGTCGGCAGTCCAGCTCCAGGTGCCATCCGGCTGCACTGTTACCGTCACGGCAGATGGCGTGCCGTCTACGGAAACGATCACGGTAGTTCCCGGCTCACCGGTCCCGGTAAGGGTTGGCGTGCCGTCCTGAGTATACAGCTGGTTGTTGGACAGCTGGCTGTCAGCAACGGCGCTAATGACGGGGATTTCCGGCGCAAGGGTATCGAGCGTGACGGAAACGACCGGGCTCGGCGCGCTGACGTTACCCGCGGCATCGACTCCCGCAACGGTGATGTTCAGCAGGCCGTCCTGCTGTGGTGGCAGGACAAAGCTCCATTCTCCGTTAACGACATCGACACTTCCTACCTCAACGCCGTTGTTGTAAACGATGACCGTGTCGCCAGTCGTGCCGGTACCTCCGACGGTTGGCGTCGCATCGGTGATTAAGCCCCCATTCGGCTGGCCCCCGACGGCGTCAAATACCGGGACATCCGGTGCTAAGGTATCCACGGTAATCGTAATCGCTGGCGACGGGTCAGAGACGTTGCCCGCCTCATCGGTGGCGGTGGCGGTATAGACGTGGCTGCCTTCCCCAATATTACTGTCAGGACGCCAGCTCCAGTTGCCGTTGCTGTCTACCGTCACGGTGCCCACGATGGTCGGTGTGCCGTTAACGGTATCAGTGATGTTGATAACGTCATTCGCCGTACCGGTGCCGCTCAGGACCGGGCGCGGATCGTTGGTGGTTCCGCCATCGGGAACGGGGCCGGTTATCTGGCTGACGCTGTCGGTAATCACCGGTGCTGCTGGTGTTGTTGGCGCATCGGTATCAATGGTGATGGTGACCGGCTGCGACGGGGCGCTTTCGTTGCCCGTGCCGTCCATATTGGTGACGGTCAGGGTAATGTCATAGGTGCCGTTAGGCAGCGGGGTAGCTGGCGTCCAGGTCCAGTTGCCGGTGCCGTCCACGAGCACATCATCAAGCTTGACCCCACCGTTGTAGATGGTCACGGTATCGCCCGGATTGCCGGTGCCGCTCAGGGTCGGCGTGGTGTCGCGGGTGGTTTCTCCCGGGTTCAGCGGCGTTTCTGTGCCGTCAGGATTGACGGTGATTGCCGGGATCTCCGGCGTGGCTGGCGGAACGGTATCTACCGTCAGTTCAAACGGCGTTGAGATGGTGGTATTGCCCGCGGCATCTGTGGCATGCACCGTCAGCGTATGCGGGCCGTCGGTGAGCGGGATAACGGGGGTAAAGCTCCAGCCGCCGCTGCCGTCGAGGGTCGCGGTGCCGAGCAGGGTGGTACCGTCATAAACGGTAATCACCGCATCTGCCGGCGCGGTGCCGCTCAGGGTCGGCGTGGTGTCGTCGGTGGTGTCGCCGCTGGTAAGCGGCCCGTTAACGCCGCCCACGTCATCGGTTACGGTGGCGATGGTGGCCGCCGCTGGCGGTGTGGTATCGACGGTCAGGGTGAAGCCGCCTGACGGCTGGCTGGTATTACCCGCTCCATCGGTGGTGACGGCGGTAAAGGTATAGGTGCCGTTAACAAGCGGTGTGGTTGGGGTATAGGTCCACGTGCCGCTGCTGTCGATCACAATTGTCGTGAGATCGACGCCGTCCTGGCGGATGGTGACGGTTGAGCCCGGCTCCGCGGTGCCGTTGAGCGTCGGCGTGGTGTCATTGGTGCTGTCGCCAGAGTTGAGCGCGCCGAGGCGCTCTGGCACGTCATCCACCACCTGGGTAATGACCGGCGCATCAGGAGCAACGCTGTCAATGATGATGCCCCAGCTGTTGGAAACGTCGCTAATGTTGCCCGCCGCGTCAGTTGCGACGGCGGTCAGGGTATGTTGACCCTCAGCGATCGGGGTGTCCGGAGTAAAGCTCCACGCGCCGAGGCCATCGGCGACGGTGGTTCCAATATCAACCCCATCCACGCGGATGGTGACTGTGGCGTTGGCCGCGGCGGTACCGCTGAGCGTCGGGGTTGAATCATTGGTGGTCTCATTGAGGTCGAGCGAGCCGGTTCGTCCGGGCACATCGTCAACGACCTGCGTAATCACCGGGGCGGCCGGTGCCGTCCCGTCGACGATAATGGTCCACGCGTTCGATTGTCCGCTCGGGTTACCGGCGGCATCCGTCGCCGTTGCCGTCAGCACATACGTCCCATCGGCCAGCGGTGAGGGCGGCGTAAAGCTCCACAGGCCGGATGAGGGGACGGCCACCGTGCCGATGATATCGCTGCCGTTGAAAATCGTGATGGTCGAACCGGGTTCGCCCGTGCCGTTCAGGGTCGGTGCCCGGTCGTTGGTCAGCCCATTCTGGTCCACGGGACCGGTTGTGTTCAGCACGTCGTCAATCACCGACACGATAACCGGGGCCTGCGGAGGGGTGATATCCGGCGCTGCTGCGGAGGTTGCTGGCCCCGTGTTGCCCGCAGCGTCGGTGGCGTCTGCGGTCAGGATTTCGCCGTTGAGCTTAGGCGGGGTCAGCGTCAGGCTAAAGTTGCCCTCGCTGTCGGCCACTGGGGTGCCAAGGATAGCGTCGCCTTCACGGATGGTTACCGTGCTGCCAGGCTCCGCGGTGCCGGTGATGGTGCCGCCATCATTCGATACGACGAGGTCGCCGGGGGCCAGCGGCGGCGTGGTGTCGACGGTGAAAGTGATAGGCTCTGATGGCGCGCTCTGGTTTCCGGCTGCATCGGTTTCAACGACGGTTATCGTGTGCGTCCCGTCCGGGAGCGGGCCGTCTGGCGTGACGCTCCAGGTGCCGTTCGGCAGCACTGGCGTGGTTTTTATGGCGACACCGTTATCGTAGATAGTGATTGTGCCACCGGGCTCGCCCGTTCCCGCCAGGATCGGCTTTGACGCATCGGTAGGCGTGCCTGCGGTTATGGTCCCTCTGATCGCACCCGTGTCGTCGGTCAGCACAATCGCGGTCGGCGCGGTCGGCGGGGTAAGATCCACGGTGAGGGTAAATACCGGTGAGGCCGGTCCGAGGTTGCCGGCGGCGTCGGTTGCCCGCACGGTAATCTGGTGGGTGCTTTCAGTCAGATCGGTTGACGGGGTAAATGTCCAGGTGCCGTTGCTGGCGACGAGCGCCGTGCCAATGGCGACTCCGCCGTCATAGATGGTTACGGTGGAGCCCGCCTCCGCAGTGCCGCTGAGCTGCGGACGTGGATCGTTGGTGCTGCCGCCGTTTGTGACCGACCCCGTTTGAGGATCAATATCGTCCGTCACGCTGCCGATCGTTGGGGCATCGGGTGCGGTGAGATCCGGCGCCGTAATCGTTGTGCCCTGGCTGGTATTCCCGGCCGCATCCGTCGCGGTGGCGGTCACCTGTTCGCCGTTGGTCAGCGGAGTGCCGAGAGACACGGTAAAGTTGCCGTCACTGCCGGTTTTTCCGGTGCCAAGGACGTTGCCGTACGCATCTTTCAGCGTGATGGTACTGCCGGGCTCGGCGGTACCGGTGACGCTTTTACCGTCCGACGAGAACTGAAGGCTGGAGGGTGCATTCGGCGGTGTTGTATCCGGGTTGGTAGGATCGACTGGCGTACCGGGGTTAGGGTTAGGATTGTTGTTATTCCCATCATCGTCATCCCCGCCGCCGCCACTGGAGCTTGCCACCGCCGCGATGGCGCCAGCCGCGACAATGCCGCCCAGCGCCCACGGCCAGATGGCGGCACCACCTGCATCACTCCCGGATGCGGCCAGCAAGGCGTCCGTGGACGCGATGGATTCGTACGTGGCGGCTCCGGTGGGATCTTCAATCCACCATAACGCACCGTCACTCTCCTGGAGCACCAGCTGGCTCACGCCCTGCGCGTCGGTGACATAGAAGTTTTTAAGGGTGATCACTTCCCCTGAGTGCAGTGTCACCACCAGATCGTTACCACTTCGCGCGAAGTGGGAGACATCGGCTCGCTCTACATGAAGCTCAACGATAGAGGAATGGCTCAGCGTAACCTGTGTGCCTTCCGTAGTCGTTTCCACGCCAGTGAGTTTTGATATAACAGAGATTTGGCTCATTTAGGTATTACTCCAGCAGAGTTATCGTGAACGACGAGCAAGACGAGCCATCTCTGGAGAAGGTAAAGGGCGCCCCCGGCGGAGTTACTGTTTATTAAACAGCACTCACCGTCTTTTTTAGAGCGAACGATGCCCGCCAGGACTCAGAGTGGCAACATCAGAGCGAATGTAATTACTTATCAGACAGAATGTTTGCTATGCGTATTTTGTGCCTTATAAAACCCTGTAATTAATAGAGGATTTGGTTTTGAGGATATAAAAATGATATAGCCAGAAAACGGTGAATGTGCAAATTAAGCTTTCGTAAATAAAGGGGTAAGTCGTAAGAAGGGCATTAATTTATTGATGAGGTTTATGTATTTATTTTATTATTAGATTGTTTTTATTGGTTTTTTTCTGAGTGCAGTATGCTTTTTATTTATGTTTTAGAAGTGGTTTAATAATTGGTAGTGACGTTTTTGAATGCAATTAAAAATGTTATTATTTAAAGCTGCTTAATCATGGTTTAAGTTAGGATAACATTTTTGATGTAGGATATATTATATTAATAGGGATTTAAAATATATTCTTATGTGGTGTTGGAATTATGCTACTGCGAACAGGAAATATAATAACCTGCTGTATTTTCAATACGGTCATTCATTTACCTGATACTGATGGCGAAAAAAATGACCACAGAGATGGGCATCCGGACATTTGCATCAATACCCTCTGTCGTCATAAGGCGGCGAACAAAAAGGGGCAGATATACACGACGTATCGCTTTTACTCGAAGTAATAAAAAAGGCCGCTAACGCGGCCCTGAGATGAGTGTGTCGATTACTCAGTGACTTTCTTTTCCAGCTCGCTGGCACCTTCTTTGGTTTTGTTCCAGCCTTTCTCTGCGCCTTCTTTAGTGGCATCCCACCCCTTCTCGGTGCCTTCTTTGGTTTTATGCCAGGCTTTCTGGGAATCTTCGCTGACTTTGCTGCCAAAGCTTTCGCTCTTACCTTCCGCAGCATGCTGCTGTTTCAGCTTCAGCTCTTCGCCTTTATTCTGCTCTTCGTGCAGTTTTTGCTTCGCTTCGTTGGCGTTTGCGTTCGCCGCAGCGACGGTATCGTCAGTTGCATGTGTGGTCGCAGCAAATACTGGGGAAGCCAGCAGAACGGCAGATAATGCGATAATTGTTTTTTTCATAATATCCTCATTTAACGTTATCGGTTATGAGCGTGATTCAGCATGGCACAGACGAAGCGGGGTGGCTTTAGGAAAAAACTGTAATGAGATCAAAGTACCCAGGTAAGCGCCTCCTTGCTTGAGGATCACCCGAAGGATAAAAAACCTATTTCTATGAGGGCTGCAAGGGTCAGCAGAATAAAGAAAATAACGACCATGGGTCTGTACATTTTAAGGCTCCATCCTTGTGTGATGTCTTGTCCAGCGTACGAGATACATCGTTAAGCCATCCCCGGCGCGACATATCCCCTGAGTGAATTGTGTCCGTTTTTACTTTTCCATGGGAGGAGGGCGGTGTCGTTGATGTTTATCAAAGGGTAGCGGCAGGGTAAGGAAAATCTGCATGAAAATTACTGGCCTTGTTAGCGTTGAACGCTTTACGTTGCCGCTGGCTCTCGCCACTGGCGGACGTGCTCGATCAGGGCTCTTAGCTTGGGCGCCATATTGTGACGCTGGGGGAAATAGAGATAAAAGCCTGGAAAAGACGGAAGAAACGCATCCAGCAGGGCAACAAGCTGCCCCGTTTCAATATACGGAGTGAATGTATCCTCCGTGGCTAAGGTTATGCCGCCGCCGGCCAGTGCCAGGCTGAGCATAAGGCGCAGATCGTTTGTGGTGATCTGCGGTTCAATCGCCACATCGAAAGGAACGCCCGCCTCCTCAAATTCCCAGCGATAGGGGGCAACGTCCGGGGCTGGGCGCCAGCCGATACAACGGTGAGCCACCAGCTCGCGGGGGTGCTCAGGTACGCCGTGAGTCGCCAGATAGGACGGTGAAGCCACCACCCTCTCACGCTGCTGACCCGTAAGGGGAACGGCGATCATGTCTTTTTCAATAACTTCACCCAGCCTTACCCCGGCGTCATAGCCCGCCGCCACGATATCGAACTCTACGTCCGACACGAAGATATCAAGCGATACCGCAGGATGCGCAGCCGCAAACGAAGCGAGCAGCGGGCCAGAGAGAAACGCTTCCGCGATTGAGGTGACCGCGATTCTGAGCTGGCCGCGCGGTGCGCTGTCCGACGCGACGTCTTCAAATGCCGCTTCAATATTGGCGATGGGGGCCTGCAACGATTTACGCAGCCGTTCTCCTGCTTCAGTGAGGCTTACCGAGCGCGTGGTGCGCATCACCAGCAGGGTTTGAAAACCATCTTCAAGACGCCTAATCCCCTGACTGACAGCGGAGCGGGTTATGCCCAGCCGCGCGGCGGCAGCGCTAAAGCTGCGCTCCTCGGCGACCGCCAGAAAAACAGGTAACAGATTGAGATCAATTTTCATTGTTTAACATTGCTAACCAGTGAGTCCAGTAAATGCAGGATACAAGAAACAATGGTGAGTATCTATTATCACGTTGAACTCAACGTAAGGAGCAAAATATGAACAAAGTTATCTTAATTACCGGTGCATCAAGCGGTATCGGAGAAGGTATTGCCAGAGAGTTAGGCAAGGCAGGCGCGAACGTTTTCCTGGGCGCTCGCAGGCTGGATCGCATCAACGCCTTGGCTGCTGAAATCCGCAGTGCAGGGGGGGAAGCAGAGGCCGCAGTCTTAGACGTTACCCGCCGCCAGTCGATGGCTGACTTCGTACAGGCAGCGCGTGAAAAGTGGGGCCGCATTGACGTGCTGATTAACAACGCGGGCATCATGCCTCTTTCTCCGCTTTCGGCAGGCAAGCAGGATGAGTGGGAGCGCACCATTGACGTGAATATCAAGGGCGTGCTGTGGGGGATAGGCGCCGTTCTGCCGATTATGGAAGCCCAGGGCTCGGGACAAATCATTAATATCGGCTCGATTGGTGCCTTGTCCGTGGTGCCCACGGCTGCCGTCTACTGTGCCACCAAATTCGCCGTACGGGCGATTTCGGATGGTTTACGTCAGGAAAGTTCGAACATCCGCGTGACCTGCGTTAACCCTGGGGTAGTGGAAAGCGAACTGGCCTCGACCATTACGCACCCGGAAACCATGGCGGCGATGGACGCGTACCGTGCTATTGCCCTCAAACCTGCTGATATCGCCCGCGCTGTACGCCACATCATCGAGGCGCCTGAGAGTGTCGATACAACAGAAATTACGATCAGACCGACGGCATCTGCGAACTAACGTTGCGGATGAAAAAATGCAGGTTAGCGCAGCTGGTTTACAACAGATCTGACTGGTCTGCGAATCCAGACTACGCTTGCTAAAAAATGGTCGTCTGAATTTCGGTTGTGACATTCATACTGAATGCTTAGATTCATTTTCAATCTATTTAGAGGAATTGAATATGAATTTTGCAGAACTCCACAACCAGGAGCAGCCCCTGCTTATCGCTAACGTTTGGGACGCCGCCAGTGCTGTCGCAGCGCAAGAAGCAGGCTATCAGGCACTGGGAACGTCCAGTGCAGCAATAGCGTCCATGCTGGGATATGAAGACGGGCAGGGAATGCCGTTTGATGCGTTATTTTATGTGGTCACCCGTATCCGGGCTGTCAGCAGCCTGCCATTGAGCGTTGACATGGAAGCAGGATATGGTGATTCAGCCGAAGAGATAGTCGCTAATCTCAGGCGCCTTGCTCAGACAGGCGTAGCAGGCGTTAACCTTGAAGACAGCAGAGTCATTAATGGTAAGCGTCAGCTTGACGATATCTCTGATTTTTCCCGTAATCTGAGAACAGTATGCAATGCGCTGAGAAGCGAAAACTGTAGCCTGTTTCTTAACATTCGGACTGATACTTACCTGCTCGGGCATGATGACGCATTGCAGGAGACGATATTACGGGGTCAGAGCTATAAAGCTGCAGGTGCTGATGGCCTTTTTGTTCCCTGCCTGACGTCAGAGAAAGACATCAGCCTCATTGCAGAGGCAACGGGTCTGCCTCTGAACGTCATGTGTATGCCCGATCTTCCGTCGTTCGACAGGCTGAAACGGGCCGGGGTAAACCGCATTTCAATGGGCAATTTTGTTCATTCAGCCATGCAGTCAAAGCTGAGTGATGTAATGCATGCGATTCGAACTCGTCAGTCATTTGCAGGACTTTTTAACGATGAAAATAACCGATAAGAATTTGTGTGATATCTGGTATCAGGCATTACTCGAACGAGATTCAGAATATACCGGCGTATTTTTTGTTGGCGTCAAAACTACTGGCGTATTCTGCATTTCGGTATGCCGGGCGCGAAAGCCCAGGCGCGAAAATGTTGAATTTTATAAAGATGCCAAATCTGCCCTGGCGGATGGCTTTCGTCCCTGTAAGGTCTGCAGACCCGCTGAAAATGCGCACAGTGCGCCATTATATGTTGAACAAGCGCTTGCGCTTGTCAGGCGCGATATTAAATCCCGTGTGGCTGACGCGCAGCTTCGCCAGCACGGAATCAGTCCGGAGCGGGTAAGACGCTGGTTCCTGCAACATCACGGCATCACTTTTCAGGCTTTCCAGCGAATGCAGCGGGTGAACGTTGCCCTACAGGAGCTCAAAAGCGGACGAGCGGCTACTGACGTTGCGCTGGACAATGGCTATGAATCCCTGAGCGGGTTTGGTTACATCTACAAGCGGCTTACTGGCGCAGCGCCGACTCAGGCAACCGAGGTGATTGTCATTCATCGGTTTACCACTACGCTTGGGCCTATGTTTGTCTGCGCGACAGAGCGGGGAGTGTGTCTGCTGGAGTTTACCGATCGCCGGATGTTAGAAACGGAATTCCGCGATATCCAGCGTTTATTTAACGCCAGAATTGTCACCGGAGAAAACAGCCATACCCGGCAGACAGTAAAAGAAATCAGCGAGTATTTTGCCGGAACTCGCCGACAGTTTGAGCTCTCTGTGGATGCCCCGGGCAGTGATTTTCAACAATCCGTCTGGCATGAGTTGCGTGCAGTTCCTTATGGACAGACTTCGCACTATCAGGCCATTTCGCTAGGGATGAATAAGCCCAATGCTGTGCGCGCCGTCGCTGCAGCTAATGGTGCAAACCGGATTGCGATTGTGATCCCTTGTCACAGGATAATTGGCAAAGATGGAAAGATGACGGGTTACGGCGGTGGTATTTCGCGCAAAGAATGGCTCATTGAGCATGAGCGAAATAACGTTTAATGGCGTAATGTTCCATTGTTGCCGGAATATTTTACGAACTTCGCGGGATAAAATGCAGACACAAAAAAGCCCGCAGGGCTTGCGCCGTGCGGGCTCTTAGGACTTCATCGGATGACTCTGGTAATCACCGATGGAGAATTTTGGTGGAGCTGGCGGAGTCTGAATTGGTTTTTTAATCCATTGAATTTACTTTGGTAACTACTAGTTCAACTTTTTGCTGGTGCCTATTTGGGTGCCTAAAAGTTTTTTCTCCCTTTGATGAGAAAAATGAGACGAGATAGTGACTGTGCGTGATGATATCTAGTTGGGTCGTCACACTGAAAACAGACTTGACCTGCTCACCGTTGAGTAACAGAGAACAACTTAAGTTGACCCTCAACTGTTGTGACAACGACTGTGATTTCTTCTCCTCGCTTAGAGCGGACCAACCCACCTCAACTCTGGCCGCTATGTGCCAGAAGCGGAAGTTGCCTTACTAGAAAACAGCATGCAGGAAAGCGCTTCACCTATGGGTTAAAATGCCTGAATGCATACCTATTTCCCACTTTGATTGTAAGGTTTTAAAGAAAGCTTTATGGATACGTTCAAGTTAAAACCATGGCTACATCGCTGGAACCTCATTCCTGATGGCACTCCATTTATAACTCATACATCACAGTTGTATCCGGTCAAAACAGCAGCTCAGGGTATTAAAGCCATGTTAAAAGTTACGGATGACCTTGATGAACAAGCCGGTAATGCACTAATGGCATGGTGGGAAGGGAATGGTGCGGCACAGGTGATTGCACATGAAAATGAAGCCATTCTACTCTCAAGAGCCACAGGTTCCGCGTCTTTATCAGCAATGTCCCGTGGAGATAAGGATGACGCAGCTTGTCGTATTTTGTGTATGACTGCGAACCAACTTCATTCATTCGCAAAAAAACCGTTTCCCCAGCTTACGCCTTTACATGAATGGTTTAATCCTCTAAAACCAGCGGCCTTGAAGTATGGCGGTATCCTGACACGTTGCGCAGAAATCTCAGAAGAATTGCTTTCTTCTCCACGAGATGTAGTTGCATTACATGGGGACTTACATCACGGAAATGTGCTTGATTTTGAAACATCTGGCTGGCTGGCCATTGACCCCAAAGGGCTAATAGGTGAACGGGGATTCGACTTTGCTAATATTTTTACTAATCCGGATCTTGGTAATCCAGTACCTCCTGTTGCGACTGTACCGGAGACATTTCAACAGCGCCTAAGTATCGTCACCGGGATGGCTGACCTGGACAGAGAACGCCTGCTCAAATGGATAATTGCATGGTGTGGTCTTTCAACCGCCTGGTCCCTCTCAAGTAACGAAACGGTTTCAACAACGATTAAAGTTGCCGAGCTGGCGATGACTGAATTGGAACAGTGCGTGGGATATCAACAATGGGTATAGTGGTTTCCTGTACGTCTGCTCCTCGCTCATAGCGGACAGTTTCATCCCTATGTGCTCCCATCAGCCTTCATTGGCTCATATGTGGCTTTCGAGAGCTCCGCTGGTGCCAGCCTGTCAGCGATACTTGCGCAGCAAACTCGCCGCGCATATACGGTTTGGGGTTACCTTTTATCAAACGCTAAGACTACTATTCGCCTGCCAAATTTTTTGGATAAAAGCCATCATTACCAAAGCAACATTGAAAAATGCTTTATTAAAAGTGCTCACGCCTGCATTCCCTTAGCCCGTGCCAGGTTAATTCTTTCTACGCATTCCCTAAACGCTTTTAGTTGCTCCGTAGAGAGTTCAGATTCATCGATTTTGACCAGAAGAACGTTGAGAGAGCGTTCAATATCATTTTTAATTAACCGTAAGCAGATAACCTTAACCCAACGTGGAGAGAACTTACTGAGGCCAATTGCTCTTGTGATTTGAAATTTCATGCGATGCCTCTCAACCGCCAGTGTGCCGATTTTCAACCTCGGTTATAACACGCAATGGACAGGACGTCTGTTATTCCTTCGCCTAAAATTTAGCATGAAGCGCTTAGCTTGCGTGCAACCAGGATTTCATTAAACATCAAAATTAGTTTCGCATCATGACGCGCAAGCGCCACGTCATAACCAGAGTTACTAGCTCACCTTAAGGTAGTTTTTCATATTCTGACACCGGATGGGATATCTCCTTTATGCCATAGCGGATGTTATTAATCTCATGCAGTATGGATTCATGAAAAACATACGTTAAATTTTGTCCTGATTGACACGGGATGAAAGCTCCTGATAGCTCTCTTTTCTCTCGCTGTAACGATCTGCAAGATAACCAGTTTGTCCCTTAAGCAGCACAGTGATTTTAAACAGCTCCTCGGCTACATCGACGATACGGTCATACCATGACGAAGGTTTCATTCGGCCGTTTTCGTCGAACTCTTGCCATGCCTTAGCAATGGATGACTGGTTGGGGATAGTGAACATCCTCATCCATCGGCCCAGAATGCGCATTTGGTTCACCGCATTAAAGGACTGCGAACCACCGCAGACCTGCATCACTGCAAGTGTTTTGCCCTGTGAAGGACGAACCGCGCCTTCACTTAAGGGTATCCAGTCGATCTGCGCCTTCATAACTGCGCTCATAGCCCCGTGCCGTTCCGGAGAACTCCACACCATCCCGTCACACCATCTGACCAGACCGCGTAGCTCGGTGACTTTAGGATGCGTGTCCGGAGCATCATCCGGCAGGGGTAAACCGGAGGGGTTAAAGAGTTTTACCTCCGCGCCCATCGCCGTGAGCAGGCGACCAGCTTCTTCCGCGGAAAAGCGGCTGTACGAACGCTCTCTTACTGAGCCATACAGGATTAGAATCCGTGGCGGCTCCTGCAGGTGCAGGCGTTCAGCGATGTGTAGATCAAAGCATTCGGTGTTCAGGGCAGGAAATTGTTCCATTTTTCTCCTCCGGAGAGAATAGATGATTTCAAAGTCAATGCATATGATTTACCATATGTATATTCTAAAGGGAATGGAGTGATAAATGCTACAACCTGTTCAGCTTTTCAAAATCCTGTCGGATGAAACACGGCTTGCCATCGTCATGCTTCTCCGGGAGTCCGGTGAACTGTGCGTCTGCGATATCTGCGCGGTCACCTCCCAATCACAGCCCAAAATTTCGCGACATATGGCTATCCTTCGCGAGGCTGAACTGGTTCTTGACCGTCGGGAAGGCAAATGGATCCACTATCGTCTGTCACCCCATATACCGGCGTGGGCAGCAGAGACAATCACGACGACCTGGCTGTGTCTGCGCGAGGATGTACGTGAATGGCTGAACAAATCAGCCTGTACCTCCTGCTGAGACAGTAAACATATTTACATAATCATATATAACGGAGTCTGAGATGCTTTTGGCAGGGAGTATATTTTTACTGACGCTGGTACTGGTGATCTGGCAACCCAGAGGCCTGAGTATTGGCTGGAGCGCGAGTATCGGGGCAGTGCTGGCGCTTGGAACCGGTGTCATCCATATCGCTGATATTCCCGTTGTCTGGAATATCGTCTGGAACGCGACAGCGGCATTTATTGCGGTCATCATCATCAGCCTGCTGCTCGATGAGTCCGGCTTCTTTGAATGGGCCGCACTGCACGTCTCCCGCTGGGGTAACGGACGTGGCCGCCTGCTTTTCACCTGGATAGTCTTGCTCGGTGCCGCTGTTGCTGCGTTGTTTGCCAATGACGGCGCCGCGCTGATCCTGACGCCGATTGTGATTGCGATGCTGCTCGCACTGGGGTTCAGCCAGGGCACGACACTGGCCTTTGTCATGGCTGCAGGGTTTATTGCAGATACGGCCAGCCTGCCGCTCATTGTTTCTAACCTGGTTAATATCGTCTCGGCGGACTTCTTCGGTCTGGGCTTTACGCAGTACGCCTCCGTTATGATCCCCGTGGATGCGGCAGCGATTGCGGCCACGCTGATCATGCTGCATCTCTTCTTCCGCAGGGATATTCCGGCAACGTATGACGTTTCGCTGCTGAAGACGCCTGCAAGTGCGATCAAGGATCCGGCAACCTTCAGGGCGGGTTGGATTGTCCTGTTATTGCTGCTTGTTGGTTTCTTTGTTCTTGAGCCGCAGGGGATCCCGGTCAGTGCAATAGCGGCGGCTGGCGCAGCAGTGCTGTTTGTGGTGGCGAAAAGAGGCCATGCCATCAACACCGGGAAAGTCCTGCGCGGTGCGCCATGGCAGATAGTTATTTTCTCGCTGGGCATGTACCTCGTGGTCTATGGCCTGCGCAATGCAGGGCTCACGGAGTACCTGTCTGGCATGCTGAATCTGCTGGCAGACAAGGGGTTATGGGCAGCGACGTTCGGCACTGGCTTCCTGACGGCATTTCTCTCATCGGTGATGAACAATATGCCGACGGTACTGATTGGCGCGTTGTCGATTGACGGGAGTACGGCGACCGGCGTCGTCAAAGAGGCAATGATTTATGCCAATGTGATTGGCTGCGATTTAGGCCCGAAAATCACCCCGATTGGCAGTCTGGCAACACTGCTGTGGCTGCATGTGCTTGCCCAGAAAAATATTACTATCACCTGGGGATATTACTTCCGTACCGGCGTTGTCATGACTGTACCGGTGCTGTTTGTCACTCTGGCCGCGCTGGCGTGGCGGCTCTCTGTCACTTTGTAATGAGAAACTGATATGAGCAACATTACCATCTATCACAACCCGGCCTGTGGCACCTCACGCAACACGCTGGAGATGATCCGTAACAGCGGCAACGAACCGACGATAATTTATTATCTCGATACGCCACCGACCCGTGATGAGCTGATTAAACTTATTTCAGATATGGGAATTACGGTGCGTGCATTACTGCGTAAGAATGTTGAGCCTTATGAACATCTGGGTCTTAATGAAGAGAAATTTAGTGATGAGCAGTTGATTGATTTCATGCTTCAACATCCGATCCTGATTAATCGGCCGATTGTAGTTACGCCGCTTGGCACTCGTCTTTGCCGTCCTTCAGAAATAGTGCTCGATATTCTACCGGAAGGCCAGAAAGGAGCGTTTACCAAAGAGGATGGCGAGAAGGTCATTGACGAAACGGGGACGCGGCTTAGGTAATCTGTCCACTTCAAGATATCGGACGCCTGTTTAATCTACGAGGGCGTCCGCTTGCCGTTCACTAAAGACCTCCAGCCTACTAACCCCGTCCGCATCATGCTATGAGAGGAAAGACTGTGGTGTTGGCTGCATTACAACTGCGTAATGTCACCATTAATACCTTCTTTACCCAGTTTATAGCGCAACATAAACTCTTCATGAAACACCTTGTTGAAGCCAGTTACGAACCAGCTGCTTCTCGACGATCCTCTAAGGATGGTTGTGGACTATCCGTAAAAAGAGCCGGGTATGCCCGGCTCTTTTTTAGCTGATTTCGAAATCTTTTAATTCCCCACCTTCAGCAATCAGATTTGAGATCCGCTTCGGCATTCGCCCCTGACCTGACCATGTTTTTGACTCTCCAGTTTCGTCAGTATATCGATACTTCGCGGGGCGGGGGGAGCGCGTTCTTTTAGCCTTACCCGGAGAGCCAATAGCAGCCATAAGTTCGGATGGGTCGATACCCTCATCAAGCATCATCTGACGAAGTGATTCCAGTTTATCGCGGCGCTGACTTTCATTTGCAAGACGTAATGTCTCTTCTTCTCGTCGTTCTATAAGAATAAGTTTAAACTTTTCTAGAACATCTTCCAGCACATCTAAGGACATTTCACGAGTCTGGGAACGTAAGGTACGGATATTGTTCAACTGTGTGAGAGCATCTGACATAAAGAGACCTCTTAAAATTTCAGCAAATACCAATGTCGACGGTTGCTCATCAACCCGATTTTTCTTAATGAGCATTTTAATCCGATTGGTACATATTGTTATTAACGAGGTTTAGACTACTGATATAAATCTCTTATCGCAAGACAAAACTAAGAAGAATGTGCAAGAACTAAATTCTAACTCCTACGAAATGTCCATGCATTTTTGAAGGTACTTAAAACTATGATGCCAGGAGTCATCCGGAGAGTCTTTTTATACCCTCATAACTTATTGCTTCAGTTACACCTGATGAGATTTAAAATGAAGAGAGACATCGCCGCCACTTAGCAAGGTTTTTCACAAATGGCAAGATGGCACGCAGGGGAGAGACACTTGCATTTTGTCAGAGCGTAGCGAATTACTCTCTCTTTATAGAGGTGTTTCTAAAAAAGTGTAATGTAAAAAAAAGCCTGCTGTTAGCAGGCCATAAATGTTTTTAACTCTTTTTTTGTTCGATTCTGATAAATAGGGTAAGCATGCAATTAAACGTGGAGCAGAGAGCATGACAAAAATGTTATAAATATTTCCTGGCCGCATCAAGTATCTCCTGTGACGTTAACTCCCTGTCAGTAGCCACGTAAACAATACCATGATCGCCAGTTAAGGAAGGAAAACCTGCAGACATAATCCGAAGATGTGTTTCTTCACCGTTTGGATATTCCTGCCTGATTGAGGATATACCTTCCAGAACGGTCATGACTTTACAGGATTCAGCATTAAAGATAACAAGGACTTTAATCATATTCTATTACCCTGTTCTCTCGTGGATATTAACTGGCAGATGCCATTAAGTTCAAAGCCATTACGCACTTCTTATTTAACTTGCGGTTAGCTTGTGCTTTTAGACTTTTTATGCAGTAGTACTGCACTTCATCACATCGGTTAGCATACTCATAATTTTGAAAAATAGGCTGATTAGATATTAAGAATAAACGACTTTCATCTGATTTAAGTTATGGATCTGTCTACTCAGGAATAATCCTTCATCGTTATCGCAGACCCACAATGATTTATTTATCGCAAAGTGTTACGTTTGCAGCAGCAGGACCCTTGTCTCCGCGGTGAATGGCGAATTCAACTTTCTGTCCTTCAAATAAAGTTTTAAAGTTGTCGCCATTAAGCGCAGAAAAATGGACAACGATATCTTTGCTGCCATCAAGAGGAGAGATAAAGCCAAAACCTTTGTCTTCGTTAAACCATTTTACCAGGCCTGTAATTCTAGAGGTCATACTGACTCCTGTTATACATCATTGTATTGATAGTAAACGTATGGACTCAAAAAGAGGGGATATCAACGATAGCGCCTGGTAATGAGAACTGCCCGGAAAATTTCTAACTTTCATTCGTACATCGAACTGATGGGATTCATTAAGGCACATGGAATCGATATAAGCAAATTATCTTTTAGCCGTCCAGAGGTCCTGTAGGAAAAATAAAAATGGCTGAATGCCATTTTCAATGTATAGTCTTTACGTGTTTTCAGTAAGGAATTGACTTGTCCCATAAAATGACAGGAATTGTCAAAAGCTTTGACATTCTTAGTGGTAAAGGCCTCATCATCCCATCTGATGGCCGAAAAGACGTTCTGCTTCACATTTCAGCCGTTAACTTTCGCGAATCAGAATTACTCATCCCAGGAAGCCGCATAGAATTTTGCCGGATCAACGGTCTCAGGGGGCATGTGGCTGCAAACATTTATCTTTCCTGATTTTCAGCGTGACAAAATTAACAGATCAAAACTTAACCACACGTGGTACAGTGAATCTCATTCATTGAAAGGTTAATGGTTATGTCTGTTATCAATTACGCAATGAAACTCTTCAGCAGTGCGTCTACTGCCACTGCTGCCTGTCCTGTTTGTGGCTTAAAATCAGCACAACCGTTGTCAAAAATCCGGCTCAACCAGACCATGCTTTGCCCCGGATGTAAGGCTCTGTTTATCTCCCGACGCTAGCTCGACCAAAACCGCAGAACAGAGCTCATGTCCTATACTTATGTTAGATTCCGGCAGCTGTTAAATCCCTGATGCCTGACGCACATCCTGAGAGAACGTTTCTGAACTGATTTCGCAACTGCTCCTGCGCGCTAATGTCGCATCAGAGCAATGCTATGAAAATGAACCCCAGAGCGTGGTTTAACCGCTCCCGTATTCCGATGAATGCTGCCGAAAACGTAACGTTTTCGGCGAACGATCCTGCAAGCGAAAGCACTCCGCGGCCAGAACTCTTTTCGACTGCCCAGATGGAACGCTATGGTCAGAAGCTGGCGCGGACCCATAAAGTATCACCGGATAAACATCCCTATTATCTTCTGAAACGGCTTGGCGACAATGAGGCCGTTATCACCCAAAACTGCTATGAGCTTAATGCAGGTAAAAAGACCAGTATCATGCCCGCCGGGGAGTGGTTGCTGGACAATTATTATCTGATTGAGGAACAAATCCGTACCGTCCGCCAGCACTTGCCGAAAAGTTTTGGTAAAGGTCTCCCGTCGCTGATGTCGCCGCTGAATTGCCCAAGAATTTATCATATCGCATCAGAGGCCATTGCTCACGGTGATGGCCGCTGGGATGCCACCAGTCTGACCAGCTATCTCGCTGCCTATCAACAGGTGACTCCGCTGACACTAGGTGAAATCTGGGCATTACCGGGAATGCTGCGCCTGGCGCTGATTGAAAATCTTCGTCGTATCAGTATGGAAGTGATAAAAGCGCAACAGGACAGAAACCTGGCAGATACGTGGATAACCAGGATTTTCGAATGTGCAGAGAGTGCGCCTGGTGATTTAATTATGGTGGTTGCCGATTTGGCTCGCTCCTGTCCTCCGTTATCCAGCGCGTTTGTCGCAGAACTGGTGCGGCGTCTGCAGGGGCACGGCAACGCGCTGTCGTTACCTCTTACCTGGGTTGATCAGTGCCTTCGGGAACAGGGAGTCACCACTGACATTCTCATAAATAACTTCAATCAACAGCTTGCCGCCAGCCAGCTGTCTGTCAGTAACAGCATCGCAGGTCTGCGATTACTGGGTGAAACGGACTGGGCTGATTTCGCCGAAACGATAAGCGTCGTCGAACAGGCATTAAGAAATGATCCTGCCGGTATCTATCCCCGGATGCACTTCAATACCCGGGATCATTACCGGCACGTAGTTGAGGTCCTGGCCAGAGACAGTGGGCTCAGCGAGCCTGAGGTTGCTGACAGGGTGCTGGCGCTTTCAGAGGAAAAAGCCCCCAATACACCGGAACATCATATTGGTTATTATCTCGCCGGCGAAGGTCGACAGGCACTGGATATACATCTTCTGGCAGACACCTCAAGACTCATACGCTTGCGGCACAGTTTCAACAGAATAACCCTGCTGTCATGGCTTGGCAGCCTGGCGTTGTTGACAACCGCAGCGACCGCGGCAATATTGCACGAAACTGCCATGCAGGGCGCAGGTTGGTTGTTAATCGCGGTGATATTACCTCTGGTTATCGCTTTAACTCAGTTAATGAGTGATTTACTCAGTGACGCAACCACCCGTTTTCGCGTTCCTCGCCCCTTGCCGGGGATGGATTTTTCAGCCGGTATTCCCGCTGACAGTGCCACTATGTTAGTCATTCCCTGCATGTTGACCAGCCACGAAAGTTTCAGCCAGCTCCTCACCAGTCTTGAAGTTTGCTGGTTGGGGAATGAAAACGAAAATCTCAGGTTCGCGCTGCTCACTGATTTTGCAGATTCTGAAAATGAACCCTCGCCGGAAAGTCACGCGCTGCTCAGACAGGCTATCGCTGATACGCAGGCGCTGAATCGGCGCTACCCCTCCGGCCGACCACGTTTTTATCTGTTACATCGTCAGCCTGAATGGAACCCTGCAGAACGAGTATGGATGGGATATGAACGCAAGCGGGGAAAACTGGCGTTGCTCAATAGCTGGCTACGCCAGCCCGGGAAACAATTCGTCAGCGCTGCAGACATGCCTGCCCACCTTTTACCGGATCACATTAAATACGTCATTACCCTGGACAGTGATACGGTGTTGCTGCGCGATACGGCTCACAAACTGGTCGCGGCGATGGCCCATCCGTTGAATACGCCAGAGTATGATCCGGTACGCCAGAGGGTGGTCAAAGGATTTGGTATTTTACAACCCGGTCTTGCGGAGGAGATACCACGTAACGGTCAGGGGCGTTACGCCGCCCTGCGCAGCAGCATACCGGGTAATAACCCCTATTCTATGATGTCTTCGGATATCTATCAGGATCTCTTTGGGGAAGGATCGTTTGTGGGCAAAGGGATTTACGATGTTGACATTTTTATGCAGGCCACTGCCAATACCTGCCCGGAAAATCTGGTTCTCAGCCATGATCTCCTCGAAGGGTGCTATGCGCGCTCGGGTCTGCTGAGTGAGGTGTTACTCTACGAACAGTACCCTAATAATTATCTGTCCGACGTTGCACGCCGTTCACGCTGGATCCGGGGTGACTGGCAACTGCTTAACTGGCTGAAACCACACGTCAGAAAAGCCGATGGAACCCGTACCCGGAATCCACTGACCGCGCTTTCTTACTGGAAATTACTCGACAATCTGCGTCGCAGCCTGGTAGCCCCCTCCTTACTGGTATTGCTGTTCTTCACTCTGCTTTGGGTACCCAATCCGGTTTACTGGCTGGGCATACTGTTGCTGATATGGCTGTTGCCAGCGCTCCTCTGCATTAGCCACGACCTTCTGCATAAACCTCTGCGTCGCCGCGTGAAGTCGCATCTGTTACTGGTGGGGGCGGGCGCGCTAAAGCGTCTGTCAGGTATCAGCCTTAATTTTGCGATACTGCCGCACGAAGCCGGATATTCGCTGAAAGCGATCGCCGTGACGCTATGGCGACTGGGGATAAGCAGGCGTCACCTCAGCCAGTGGGTCAGCCACAGCCAGGACAGCAGTCAGGCCAGACCCACTGTTGCACGTTTTTATCAGGCGATGTGGCTGAACGCTGCCGGTGGCGTGGCGCTGACAATACTGACCGGACAATTTGCCCCACAGCTGCTGGGGATTGCGTTACCGATCAGTTTGGTATGGTGTGTGGCACCGCTGCTGATGAGCTGGCTGAGTCGCCAGCCCGTGCGTAAGGTTTTTTCGCCTAATCAGGAACAAAAACAGCTGTTACGCCAGACAAGCCGTGAAATCTGGGCTTTTTTTGAAACATTTGCCACAGCAAAAGAGAACTGGCTTCCGCCTGATAATTATCAGGAAATACCACAACCGACGGTGGCACACCGAACTTCTCCTACCAATATTGGTCTTTCACTTATGGCTAACCTGACGGCATGGGACTTTGGCTACCTGCCTGGCGGAGAGGTGCTCCGGCGCGTGTCGCTCACGCTCGACACGATGGATAAAATGGAGCACTACCGGGGCCATCTCTACAACTGGTATGACACCCGTACGCTGGTCCCCCTCAGTCCACGCTATATCTCCAGCGTCGACAGCGGCAATATGGCCGGGCATTTATTGACCCTGCGTGCAGGCCTGTCCGCCATGCGTCATCAGCCTGTTTTAAGCAACCAACAGATACTGGCAGGACTGAACGATACGCTGGATATTCTGGAAAAACAGTGGGGTAAGAACCCACCTGACAGCCTGAGACTGCTGCGCAAGCATTGCCTGAACGCGGTGTCGCTCTCTCCGCAGGCGCTTTTCAGCGAACTGAAAAGCATGCGCACCCAGTGCAACCATCTGACCAGCGCATGTCATCAGGGATCTCCTCTTCAGATGCGCTGGGCTGGACATCTGGAGCATCAACTGGTTCAGCTTTGCCATGAGTGGTCTCTGTTGCTTGGCTGGTTGCCTGCATCCTGGAATGAACAGACGCTGCCGACGCTGAGCGAGCTTGCCCGTCCGACATTAACCGGTACAGGAACGCCTCCGGCGTCAGTGGCGGAGCAGGCCCGAATGCGACTCAATATTATCACCGAGCTGGAACAGCGGCTGGATGAGCATGCCCGGATGGATTTCGCCTTTCTGTACAGTGAAGCAACCAGTCTGCTCAGCGTCGGTTATAACTGTGACACCAATATGCCTGACAAGAGCCACTACGATCTCCTGCCGTCTGAAATCCGCCTGACCAGTTTTCTTGCCATTGCGACTAATCAGCTGCCTCTTAAAAGCTGGTACGCGCTGGGTCGATTGTTTACCACGATTGATAATGAAACTGCCCTGATGTCATGGAGCGGATCCATGTTTGAATATCTGATGCCGAATCTGGTGATGCCCACCTGGCCCGGCAGCCTGCTCGATGAAATGAGTCAGTCGGCGGTTATGCGCCAGATTCACTGGGGGAAAGAACGCGGGGTACCATGGGGTGTTTCAGAGTCTGGCTATCATGCTTTTGATGTTCAGCATAATTATCAGTATCAGGCATTTGGCGTACCGGGGCTCGGTCTGCGCAGGGGACTTGCCGATGACATGGTTGTCGCTCCTTACGCCACGCTGCTGGCGCTGATGGTTTCCCCGCAGAAAGCTTGTGAGAACCTGTTCAGGCTGCAAAAAAATGGTGCATGCGGAGAATACGGTTTTTATGAAGCGCTGGACTATACCCCCTCACGTCTTGCAACCGGTCAGCTCTATGCGGTGGTACAGTCCTGGATGGCGCATCACCAGGGTATGGCATTTCAGGCGCTGGCTCATGTGCTGCTTGATGCCCCCATGACTGAACGCTTTATGTCCAGTACGGTATTCCGGTCAGCGAGTCTGCTGTTACAGGAGCGCGTGCCGGATGCGGTCGATCTGTACAGTCCGCGCCGTCATTTTGAATCTCATGAGGGCATGGTCAAACCCGTTCGCTATGAACCCCGTATTTTCTATAGCGTGGATACCCCCGCCCCGGATATTCAACTCCTGTCCAACGGCCATTATCATCTGATGTTGACCGCGGGCGGGGGCGGTTACAGTCGCTGGAATGATATTGCACTAACGCGCTGGCGCAGTGATACCACCCGTGATAACTGGGGAGCTTTCTGCTACATCCGCGATACCCAGACGGGAGATGTGTGGAGCAATACCTGGCAACCAACAGGCTACACCAGCGGACAAGACGAGGAAGTGTTGTTCACCGATGCGGGGGCAGAATTCAGACGCAGCTTAGGGGGACTCAGCGTCAAAACTCAGGTGGTGATCTCTCCGGAGGATGATGTTGAATTGCGACGGCTCACACTGATTCATCGTGGTCGCAAGCCTCGCTCTCTGGAGCTGACAACTTATGCTGAAGTGGTACTGGCACCTGATGCCAGCGATCTGGCACACCCGGCATTCAGCAATTTGTTTATTCAGACTGAGCTGGCTCCTGAGCGTGACGCTATTCTTTGCCACCGGCGCCCGCGCTCACCGGATGAACCGAGCCCTTGCCTGTTTCACATGATGGTGGTGCACGGCGATAACCGACATAACGTGTCGTTTGAAACGGACAGGGCAAGGTTTATTGGACGTGGCAGAAACCCTGCGAATGCACAGGCAATAGAGACGGGAGGGATGCTAGGCAACACGTCGGGCTCGGTGCTGGATCCGATACTGGCAATTCGCAACGCCATTATTCTGCAGCCGGGGCAGCCGGTTACGATTGATATCATTTATGGCATCAGCGAGACCCGTCAGCAGAGCCTGGCATTGCTGGAGAAATATCGCGATTACCCTATCGCCGATCGCGTCTTTGAACTGGCCTGGTCTCACAGTCTGGTGGTATTGCGCCAGATGAACGCCAGTGAAGATGATGCCACGTTGTTCAATAGTCTCGCCAGCGCTGTGCTTTACCCTGTCCAGGAGCTGCGCGCCGAAGGCCAGGCGATCGGCCGCAACCGACGTGGCCAGTCCGGACTGTGGGGCTGGGCAATTTCAGGGGATCTGCCGATAGTGCTGCTGAGTATAACCAGCGAGGAAAGTATCACCTCAGTGACCACACTGATTCAGGCACACCGTTACTGGAGACAGAAAGGGCTGGATGTTGATTTAGTTATCCTGAATAACAGCCCCGGCGGCTACCAGCAGGGATTACAAAATCAGATTATGGAGTTAATTTATGCCGGGTCTGAAGCCAGTCTGCTGGATAAAAAGGGCGGGCTTTTTGTCCGCAACGGTGAGCATCTCTCCGCTGAGGATAAGTTGCTTTTGATGAGCGTGGCCTGTCTTTATCTTGATGACCGCGCAGGGGGGATTAATGAGCAGCTTAACCAGCGTATTCATACCCTGAAATCGCCGGCAAGGGCATTCATTCCGCGTGCTGTGCGCGAGCGTAATCAACATACGGACTGGAGCCCTGATACCAGTCAGTTATGCCATTTCAATGGGTACGGTGGATTTTCTCAGGATGGGCGGGAGTATCAGATCGTCCTTCGGGAAAATGCGCTTACACCGGCTCCCTGGTCGAACATACTGGCAAATTCTCGTTTTGGCAGTGTGATCTCAGAGGCAGGGCAGGCCTATACCTGGTATGAGAATGCCCATGAATACCGGTTGACGCCGTGGGAGAACGATCCGGTGAGCGATCGCAGCGGCGAGGCATTTTACCTGCGCGATGAAGAGAGCGGGGAGTGCTGGTCGCCGACGGCTTTACCTGTTCGCGGACACGGTGATTACCTGACCCGCCATGGTTTTGGCTACAGCGTTTTTGCCCATCGTGAGAGTGGTATAGACAGCGAGTTGACGGTCCTGGTTGCTGAAGAAGATCCGGTTAAACTGGTGCTCCTGACGCTCACCAACTCTTCGGGACGGACACGTCAACTTTCCGTCACAGGCTATGTAGAATGGACGCTCGGAGAAACACGAACGCGCTCAGCCCCTCACATTGTGACACATGTGGCCAGAACGCCCGGCGGCTGCGGGGTGCTTGCGAATAACTTTTATGGTGATAATGGTGGCGGCCGAACTGCATTTTTTGCCGTCAGCGGTAATGACTGTTCTCTGACAGGGGACCGCCGGGAGTTTATTGGCCGTAATGGTTCCCTTCACGCCCCTTCGGCTATGAAACTGCAAAAGCTTTCTGGTAAGACGGGGGCCGGTCTGGATCCCTGCGGAGCGGTGCAATCGGCGGTTACATTAATTGACGGGGACCAGAGGACGTTTATTTTTATCCTCGGCGCAGAGGAGAATGATGTTTGTGCTCAGGAGACGCTGGCCCGCTACATGAACGAGGATACGGTCCGCCAGGAGCTGAACCGGATTCATAATCACTGGCACAATGTTCTCGATAAAATCGTAGTTAACACCCCCGACACGTCCGTAAATTTACTGGTTAATGGCTGGCTGTTGTATCAGACGGTCGCCTGCCGTCTTATGGCCCGGAGTGGCTACTATCAGTCTGGCGGTGCATTTGGTTTTCGCGATCAGCTGCAGGATACGCTGGCTCTGAGCCACGCTGCTCCGGACCGGATGCGTGAACAGATAATACTCTGTGCATCACGGCAGTTTATCGAGGGGGATGTGCAGCACTGGTGGCACCCGCCACACGGCAACGGTGTGCGTACCCGCTGTTCCGATGACTATCTTTGGCTGCCGCTTGCTGTTTGCCACTATGTTGAAACGACGGGGGATATGGATGCACTGGAAATACGCATTCCTTATCTGGAGGGACGCTCGCTTCAGCCTGGTGAAGAGTCTGTCTATGACACGCCGGTCATCAGCGGCACCGAAGAGACACTCTGGTTACACTGCGTCAAAGCTATTCACTATGGACTTCGCTTCGGGGAGCATGGCCTGCCGCTGATGGGTGCTGGTGACTGGAATGACGGGATGAACCGGGTGGGTATCGAAGGCAAAGGTGAAAGCGTCTGGCTGGGCTTCTTCCTGTACGACATTTTGCAGCGGTTTGCAGCGCTGGCGGAGCGCAGGCTGGATGAAAGCGTCGCCGCGATGTGCCGTTCACAGGCTCTGCGCCTGCAAAGTAATCTCGAAGCCCACGCCTGGGATGGGGAATGGTACCGGCGCGGGTATTTTGACGATGGTACTCCCCTGGGATCGAAAACCTCACAGGACTGCCGGATTGATGCGATTGCGCAGAGCTGGTCTGTATTGTCCGGCGCCGCGAGCCCGGGACGGTGCGCAAAGGCCATGCAGGCGCTGGATAAGCACCTTGTGGATAACGAAGGAGGGCTGATCAAACTGTTAACGCCTCCTTTCGACGGACACGGTCCAAATCCGGGCTACATACAGGGGTACCTGCCAGGCGTGCGGGAAAACGGAGGGCAGTATACGCATGGCGCCATCTGGGCAGTGATGGCCTTTGCCCGAATGGGGAATGCCGGACGAGCCTGGCAACTCTGGTCAATGCTCAACCCTATAAATCATACCCTGAATGCGGACTCTGTCGGGATTTATAAAGCTGAGCCTTATGTCATGAGTGCTGATGTCTACAGCGTCGCTCCCCATACCGGACGTGCAGGGTGGAGCTGGTATACCGGTTCCGCAGGCTGGGCCTGGCGTTTACTTACCGAGGAATTACTGGGGATAAAACGTTCCGGCACTGAGTTTAGTGTTCATGCCCGGTTACCGGATGAGTGGTCGTCTTTTTCTATGGCATATCAATATGGTGAAAGCCATTATCAGATTAGTGTTTCACGCGGCGATGCAGAATATTGCGTGACACTGGATGGTGTTCTCCTCCCTGATGACAGAATACCGCTGAAGGATGATGGACAAAACCATACGGTTGAGATCATTCAGAACTGACACTGAGCCCGGAGGTGCATTAACGTCTGCCGTTAATGCGCTGATTATCCCTGAGAACATCAATCGCAGTCTGCATGGCGATTTTGTCATCCCGCCTTTTTTGTTTGTCCTGCATGACCTGAAGGTATTCCAGCAAGGTGCGGGTATTAATCGGCCGGCCCTGTTTACCCACAGCCAGCACGGCTTCGCCAAGAATAATTTTCACTGGCGGTAGTTGTGCCGGATACCAGTCAAGGGTGTCTTCTGATTTCATCTTAAATTTCTCACGGAAGGGTAGTGTACCATAAATCAGACGTTCAATTTTCAATATCTGATATACTGATTCAGACACAACTTAACATAACTTATGCCAGTTATTTTTATATTAAAGCGTATAATAATTACTGTATTCCTCAGAGAATTATTTATGTCTTATACAAATGGGCTCAGGTATTTTAAAGAAAGACCGGTTCATGTTGCCTGCCCGGCATGCGCACACAGAGCCGATCAAAAAGCAGGTAAACTAAGAAAAGATGCGGTTCTTGAGTGCCCTGCCTGCGGACTGCTCTTCAGACCTTCAGAATGCTGGTGTATCGGCGGCTGATCAGCTTCTGCCACTTAACGTCAGTGATGTCGGGAAATGACAACATTTCTCCTGTACTGCAGTTGTCGAGGGTATGATAATGAAATCTAAAAAAACTGTTTTTATTGAAGGACATATCCTGTCAAACAGCTGTCACGGGCAGGCCGGTCAACCTTTCTGTATTCACCGGGTCAGGTTTAGTAATGGTAAATATGCGATTATACGGGTGGCATCCGGGATATGTTTCAAACCAGGCGAAATTATTCAACGAAACGATTGTGAGTGGTTTTATAAATTTACCAAAATTCGGCTTCTTTCTTTTGAGTACCTTGATGATGATGAATCAAGAAGACAATTTCTTGAGTATCAATGATAAAACATGGATTTATAACAGAATAACTTTGCTGGCTTACAATTCATTCCTGACTCTTTAAATTCTTTACTAGTCATTGCAAAGTTATTTTTTTTTTTTTGAATTTAGATGACTTTAAATTGTCTAAAACAAAATGTATCGCTCAAGACGAATTGCTTCATTGTTTTCCTTTTGCGTTATAACCTTCATTAGCATTAAGGAAATTTATGGCACAGACTTTTACTCATAATTTACTCCATCCCCGCTACTGGCTTACCTGGACTGGTTTGGGTCTGCTGTGGCTTCTCGTTCAACTTCCTTACCCGGTTTTACATACTCTGGGCTCTGGTCTTGGAAAAATATCCAGACCCTTTCTGAAACGCCGGGAAGGGATTGCGAGTAGAAATATCGAACTGTGCTTTCCCGAGATGACACCGTTTGCCCGGAGCCAGATGGTCAATAAAAACTTTGTTTCTCTCGGGCTGGGACTAATGGAAACAGGAATGGCCTGGTTCTGGAGCGATGCGAGAGTCAAAAAATGGTTTGATGTCGAAGGGCTTGAAAACCTGACCGGTGCGACCAGAGGGGTAATGGTTGTCGGGATACATTTTATGTCCCTTGAGTTGTGTGGAAGAGTAATGGGGTTATGCCATCCTATGATGGCAACGTATCGCCCACACAATGATCCATTAATGGAATGGGTACAGACAAAAGGACGTATGCGTTCAAATAAGGCTATGATTAATCGACGTAATTTATCAGGTTTTGTTCATGCGCTAAAAGCTGGTGAAGCCGTGTGGTTTGCACCAGACCAGGATTATGGATCTAAGGGAAGCGTTTTTGCACCTTTTTTCTCGGTAAAAAAAGCAGCCACGACGAACGGAACGTATGCTTTGTCAAAACTCGCTGGTGCAGACTTGCTCACACTTAGCATGATTCGACGTAGCGATAAAAAAGGTTATCACATGTATATCAGCAATCCGCTGTCAGGCTATCCAGGGGAGGACAAGGTCGCCGCAGCGGCTTATATGAACAAGATCATCGAGCGTGAAATTCTCCGTGCCCCTGAGCAATACCTGTGGATGCATCGCAGGTTCAAAACGCGTCCCGAAGGCGAAGTCTCTTTATACAAATGAACCACTCAACTTGTCATGAGCCAGAATCTATCTTTCTTGCCACTGCGTATTTGTAAAAAATGCGATAAAGAATTTTCGATCGGCTTCATGTTAACGATGGCGTAACTGACAACCAAGGTTAATCAATTGAACCTGTGCGGATTTGAAGGTCCGCTTCTCGCTCATAGCAGCCATTCAAAGCGTTAATAATTTTTGTAGATTTTCTATTCCACATAATGTCGGTTATCGGGAATGGCTTGACTATCCAACAGGTAGTGCATTCTTTCCAGTTCAACAAACTGGTCGTACCGATAAAGAGAGCAGGAACACGGATGGCGTGTAAAGCAGAGTGAAAAAGATGATCGATTAAACCGATCGATTTTATAAAATTGATCTGCAAAATGAATTATCCTGCCCGCTAGTGCCTGTGCTAAATTCCCAACAATTCATTTAACGTATTGTTTATTAATTTATTTCCTGTCTTCTGGTGGGCGCCCTTCTTTTGTCCTGCGGACACGGCATGGGAATGCGACAGCAGGTGATGGAATGAAAAGATGTGCCAGATGTAACAAGAAAAGAGGCGTTCTGGACCGGATTTTCGGGCTGGATAAAGAATTCTGCGATGACTGTCTGATGGTGGTTAACCAGGAAATCCGAGAAAAACGAGTGGCATCAACACCAGCACGAAAATCACCGGGATGCTCTTCCTGATAATGTTTCGTACCCGGCAGGTTATTGCCCATGATGGGGTGACAACTCTGAACCTTCCCTCTGTTTACATTCCCTTAGTGCAATGAAAATCAACATCGATATCAGCGTCATCATTCCTGCCTTCAATGCGGCTGACAGTATCGGGGTTCTGGTCCAGACACTGCTTGGCGAAACAACGCTCAGCACTGAAATCATTGTAGTGGATGACGGTTCAACCGACGAAACATGGACGCTACTCAGCGCCATTACAGATGAACGGCTTATTCTCATTCGTCAGGAAAATCAGGGCGTGTATGCTGCCCGTAATGCTGCACTGGCGATTCACCGTGGTGAATGGGTGGTGTTCCTGGATGCGGATGACCGGGTTGCGGCAGATTTTCTGCAGGAGCGGCTGCGCACAGCCCGCGAAGCGCAGGCCGATGTCGTCCTTTTCAATGCCCGGCATACAGACAGCGCCGGACATCTGCGGCATACCGTTCACTGCAGACAGCCTTACGGTCATACGCTGACGGGTCAGCAGTGGATACGCCATTGCGTCAGTCAGAGGGAATGGCCGCATTATCTGTGGCTGCAGATAATCCGTTCAGCGTATATTCGCGAGCATGACCTGCGATTCCAGGAAGGGAAAAGCCACAAGGACATTCTCTGGACGATACAGCTTGCCGCCGCAGATGGCCGATTTTATTTCTCTGACAGACAGGATTACCTGTGGGTGAATAACCCGGCGTCAATTACCCACCGCCCGGATTATTATGATATCCGCGCGTTCAGCTATTGCGACGTGATTGCAGATATTCTGACACTCAGTACACAGACGCAGTACCGATCTGTCAGACGAGCGCTGGTCAGGCATGCGCTGGTGGAAAGCCGCCATTTTCTGGGCCTGTACCGGCGCAGGGTGAATGACCGGTTGGCGGTCCGGGCGCGTTTTCGTGCGCGGATAGCCTTTCGCCATCTGGTACCCGGCGTGAGCAACCTGAGCGATGTCTTTTTCCTCCTGAAGCTGGTCCGCAATATTTATCTGCCTGGTGTCCGCAATACTCCCGCAGCCGTTTCGCAGGTGCGGCGTTAATCCATGGATATCGCAACGCTTCTGGCTCGGTCGTGGCAAACTGCGACAACGGGTGATGACTCCATTAGCTCCGCAAGGGATATCGTCGAACACTGGTATGATAAAGGCGGTGACCTCACCCGACGGACCCGACGGTTTATGCTGCGGGAATGCCTGTGGATAGCCGCACATTACCGGGACACTGAAACGGTACTCACCCGACAGTTTCGCCTGCTGACCGTGTTACTGTATCTGGGCGGTTATTTTCCGAAAGGAAATGCCGACGGCATGCTACCGGAGAAATGTTTCATTTTACTGAACGCCCCGGAATTAAGCCCCATCCTGACAGACGATACGGCCCCTGATGTTCTGGCGGCGTCCTGCCACACCCTCTTCTACCTCAGACGGATATCTCCGTTAAGGTGTTACCGCCATACGCGCTGTCTGAGCGAACATCTGTATCAGTTGATGGAGATCTGATAAAAGCGCCAGTCTTTGTACTGGTACCTGAGGGGCTGAACGCTGACGGTGTTGGCGTCAACGATCAGGGCTAACGTCATTATTTCCCTCCGCTGAATCTGCCACCTGTGATGTCAGTAACGGTTTTATATCCCTTACGGGTCATCAGCCCGGTACCCTTCCGGGCGCGGAGCATATCGATGCTGCCGATGAACGGAGACTGTTCTTTCACGCTGAAACCGTGACAGTCAGTACGTACTAGGTCGTACTTTTCCACGATAAAACTCACCGCGTCACACAGTGAGATGCCCGCATCAATGTGCTTCTGGATCACTCTGTCGTTGCCAAACGGTGTGTCGTTAAGCGTGAGTCCGTAATGTTGCTCCAGCAGATACTTCAGTAATTCTTGCCAGATTTCGACTGTTGACAGACGTGACGATGCCGCCCTTTGAGGGGGCAGGGATTGTATTTGCATGGTTTGCGCTCTTTGTTGGCTGGTTTGACGAAGGAAAAGCGTCCGGGGTTTATGCGGTTGTTGCAGATGTCGGATAAATTACGATGTACAGATAGCCACAGGAGCCGAGCGTATCGGCCTCACATATCAGCCCTTTTGCGTGGAGCGTGATGCAGCGCTGAATGTGGGGCGTGAGTTCGTTGCTGGTCAGCATGAGCTCCATCTGCTTCATCAGTAACGGAAATGCCTGGTCCAGATGGCGTAAATCTGCGTCATTAAATGTCCCAGTGATGCTGGCGCGGTCAGCAAGGTAATGCAGGCGGTTACCCTCCTGTACCAGCCGGGCACCAAAACATGGCGTGACGTTGCGTCTGAGGCCCCACCAGTGTTCCGCGATGTTATGGTTGATTACGCAGGTTGCTTTCTGCATGTAAGTACTCCTTAACGGTGAGTTAATTCAGGGTAACGCTGCGCAGGATCACATACGGACCGTTGCGGTCCTGTCGGCGTTCAGCAAACACGGCCAATACCCCCCCGGATATCCTGCACTTCCCTGCCGTAGTAATGGCAGATACTTCCGAACCACTTATATTTCCCGGTACAGAAGCGAAACAGCCGGGACTCAGAATGCTGGCGGTATATCGCCATTGCCTGACGTTTACTGATGATTCTCATCATTATTCTCTCCCTAAAGCCAGCCACGCTCGGCAAACGAGACGATGTCCATGCCTCCCACGACCAGGTGGTCCAGCAGGCAGATATCCACGAGTTTAAGTGCCTGTTTCAGATGGTCAGTGAGCAGCCGGTCGGCATGGCCAGGTTCCGCATAACCTGACGGATGATTATGTGAAAGCACGATGGCAGCCGCGTTGTATTTCAGTGCGGCCTTTATCACTTCACGGGGATGTACCTGCGTATGGTTGATGGTGCCGGTGAAGAGCGTTTCATGGGCAATAAGACGATGCTGGTTATCGAGGAAGAGTGCCATGAAGACTTCACGCTCAAGCGTGGTGAGCTGCAGACGGAGCCAGTCGCGGACCGCCTGACTGGAGGTGAATGCCTCGCCGGGTTCGCGTAACTGGCGTTCCAGCAGGGTCAGTGCGCGTCTGATAGTGCGCTGTGCGACGGGAGATATTCCCCCGCGGTCAGGGGGACACGTGGTGGTATTCATTTGCTTTTCCTGTCTGTTGACGTATCCGGGACGGATGTGTTGTACAGTTTCACGGCAACGACGAACTCGTTGTGCAGGGATTCGAACCATGCCCAGATATGGAAGAGAGGGGTACCTGCCGGGAAATGCAGGAAGGGTTCGTCGGTCACAACCTCTCCGTCCTCATCCCTGACCGTTGTTTTCCCCAGCGCATCCCTCAGGGCATTAAGATGAGACAGTTCATACGGCATAGCGGGACGCTCAGTCGGTAATGCACATGATGGCGTTGCATTCCGGGTGATTGAGCGCATAGTCACGCAGACGCCAGTAATGTTCCGTCATGGCATCGCATTCTGTGCGGCATGCGTGATGACTGTAAGCGATAAGACAGACCGCAATCCCTGCAGCTTCGGCGCTCATGTCTGCGGCATTGCCATTCATGGCGTTAAACAGCGACCAGAAGGCATCGCTGTCCGTTTCCGGAGCCATGAAGGCTCCGCCGTTGCTGAGAGAATAAAAACTCCAGATACCGCCGCTGTAGTCAGCGCAGAACCGGTCCATCCACGCAAAGACCTGCGGTTCAAGGGTTATCCACTGCGGGATGTTGCCAAAGTGCTGCGGCCAGAATTCCACACGCTGTTCGTCCGCTACGGACATGGCTGTCAGTGCCGGTGCAGAACCGTCATCGCCAGCCTGCAGAGGTCGCTGATTGTTATCGTTAATATTAATTATGTCGGTCATGTTAATTTTCCTTATGCATGGAGATGTCGAATGAAGGTCTTGGGCCGGGGATTGATTTCTGTGGCGGGGCGCGGGTGATTACCGGTCCAACAGGTTCAGCATGTTCTCCGCCATCACCCAGAGCGCGCGGTTTAATTTAACGTCGCCATCAATCCCGTTTACTGCGCGTGTATGGGTGTGTTTACCCTGAGCGGTACGGCCACTTAGTCCGCCTTTCAGCAGGTTTTCCTGAATGCGCTGGTAGGTGGTCCACAGGTCATCTCTCTTGTCCTGCCAGCGGCGGGGTGCAAGAATTTGCGATTCAGTCACAGGCTGATACTCTTCCCCAAAACGGTATGTCAGCGCCGCTTTAGCCAGTGCATGCTGCGCGGGTGACGGGAGTTGCAGGGACTGCATGGCGTCGCGTTTCTCTTCCACCCGGTCAAAGACGCTGAGAACCTCATAGGCCCCCTCAATCACCTTCCCGACAACATCGCCCCTGTGCGGCACGCGGATCTCGCCAAACGACTGTCCGCAGACGAGCGAATTGGTGCAGACGCTTCTGAATATCCCTGGCAGCAACTGAAAACTCGATGCGCCATCGTGAGAATTCAGAATGATAATTTCCGGCACCTGCTGACCGTTTATCTGACCGGTACGACGCAGGCGCAGCATATGCTTTGTATGTTCCCGTCGGCTCTGGTCTCGCACTCGTGACTGACAGGCAAAGAATGGCTGGAACCCTTCGCGTTTAAGGTTCTCCAGCAGGGTGATTGTGGGTATGTAGGTGTACTTTTCGCTTCTGGAGTCGTGCTTGTCTTCCCCGAAGACGCTGGGGACATGCTGCATCAGTTCTTCGCGGGTTAAGGGACGGTCGCGGCGAATCTGGTTCACCCGACCAAAACGGCTGGCTAATCGCATGGTTGATTCCTCATCTGATTAATCTGAAGGCATAAAAGCAAAAGCCCCTGCTCCGTGAGGAGGCAGGGGATGGATGTGTTGTTCTCAATGAACGGATAGGGCGGGATTACAGCGTATCCAGAATCTTCAGTATCTGCGCCATCAGGGCGGTGATAAGTGCAGTGACCAGCAACGTGACCGCTTCCCGGGCTGTATCAATGCAGTCGTCATCGTAACCGGCCTGACGAAAGCGGATTTCAATATACTGCCGGGCATGATGTCCGCCGCACCAGGTCAGCGCCTGGCTCAGGGCGGTCACCAGCATTTTCAGAAAGGTCATAGGATTTACTCTGGACTGCGCAGCGGCAGCCCGTTGGTCATGTGGCATTTTTTAGGTTGGGAAACGTTAATCAGGGGCGGGGGACTCAGTGGTAAGTGTAACGCCATCCCCCCTTATCAGTAGTGACGACGACTTCTGAAGCCACGCAGTTATTATAAAAACTCACGCTGACGGACTGCCCGTAACGCAGGGTAGCAGGCAAAATAGTTTCTTTATTGCTGGAGTACAGATATTTCTGGTTGGCAATGCGACAGTTTCCCCGGTTCACGTCAATATTTTCGACTTTCACGGTGTTATCCAGTGCAGTGACCACGACCGTGACGTAGCGTGTTCCGGCAGGGTGAACCTGATTACTGGTCTCCACTTTGATGGATGGCGTTGGCTCTGCCAGCGCCAGGGCTGACAGTGCAAACAGTGCGGGCACCAGCATGTGTTTAAATTTCATAAACTGTTCCTTTTAAAAATAACGTAATCAACAGGTATTAAATTCAGATGCAGGCTAGAGTGCATCTTTACCCACGCAGCCGTGGGTCCCGAATACTGGCAATACCCTTGCTGCCCCAGCCAGCGTGAATGTGGCATCCTTAACACCGTCTCCGGTTACTGAGACCTGTTTGCCATTACGTAGCTGAGCCCAGGCCAGCGCCAGGTTATTACCGCCCACTCGACTGCCAGATTCGCTGATGTCGATGGGGGCTCCACCGTCGATACTGACCTGAAGGTTTTTATCTTCATCCATACTGACCTGATGCCCGCTGGCGTCAGTGAATATGACCGTGGCCGGTTGCGAGCCGTAATCCTCACAGGTCAGAGACAGTTGCGATTGACTTTCCCCATTGATAACAAACTCTGATACTCCCTGGCTCCAGCCCTGGGTCCAGGTGGTTTGATTACCGAAGGCCATTGCCACTGCCGGTACCAGCGCACAGGTCAGTAGTAAAGGGTGAATCATTTTTCTGTTCATTTTTGTGCACCTCTGGTTTTCGTAAAACGCTACCCGGAAAGGGTATCTGCATGTTTTTTAGTAGAAGACAGACAGTCATAAGCATCCCGTTGGGATTTTATAGCTGCAAAAAAGAAGGGGATAACGATGAAATTCGATCGAACCGATCGACAAAATTGATCGTGGTTCAGTAAATATATTTACCGTAAACCTCGCCCGAGTTTATCGATGGTCCGGTTTCACTTCAGAAGGGTGATATATATCTGAGATTTTATTGAACACAGGCTGAGGAAATGCATCACTGAGGCGGTATGGCGCAGACACCGTCCTCTGTGACAGGAGGAACACTAAAAAAGCGGTTATAGAAGAGATTACAGGCTCTGTGGTCGCTGGTGTCAATGTGAAAATATTTTGCCATGTACTGGCTGAGTATATGCTGAAATTCGTCGTAGATTTGTTGAGACCCGCGCTTGTGCTTCACCCTGATTTCATCGACTAAACGATAACATTGCTCCAGCAGGCGGTCGCCGTCGCCGTTCAGCAACGCATGAAACGCGGCAACGGCAAATAATTCATTCGCAGGCCCGGCATTAAGCCAGACGCTGACTTCGGTACAAACCAGCGTTTCCCATAGTGACATCAAATTCAGGCGTAAGGCTTCCTCTTTTAACAGACGGGTTAGTGGAGGGAATGCGTAAATATCAGTGTCAAATAGCCTGCGTGACAGACTTAAATCAGCAAAGGCAAGATGCTTAACTCCGTATAATGCTTCCTGTACAGCATCTGAACCGTATTTAGCCGTTAACGCTTTCAGTAAGGTCGATTTAACCGGTTGAGGTGTTTCCATTGCTTTTATGCCACTCAGCACTCCTGACTGACAGCAGGGGATAAAATCCTTCATCATCCGGTTTATAGCAGCAGGTGCGATGATAATGTTTCTGGCGATATTTGCACCGCCCTTAGAGTTAGGGTAAATGTGGCATAGCTCAAGATCCAGCCAGGGGATTAACCTTTTTGTCGTATCAGCAACTCTGTGCCCGTTCAGCATATTATACGTTTTTTGGTGGACAGCTTTGCGCTGATATAACCGAATGAGGTCTGCAATATCCGTCGGACCGGTGATACTCCCCAGTCCAAGGGAATTATTTTTTAGCATAGCTTCCACATTGAGCCAGTAAGAGTGCTTAACCAGTCTTATAATAGCATCGTCATCGATTAACCTCCGGGCTTTATCCCGATGTTCCTTACAACAATAAAACTGATTGCGGGTTTCAGATATACTGATACCACAGGCGGGATACCGGCATATTAATGCTGCTCTTTCCGTTCGTCTGGCTGCATTTAACTGTCTGCCCTGATAATGTGCCGGGCATAGCCGTAATATCCGTTCGGCGGGTGAATGGCCGATCTGTGCCATGCAGTTATTTCTTTTACATATGGCCATAATTAAACTCTTATTTAATATGATAATATCTTTGCTTTTATTGTTAATAGCAATGATGCTATTTTTATACGCCCTTAAATATATTTATTAATCAACATCAATTAAATGTTAATGTATTTGTCTCAAATGAGTAAGAAATACACTAGCAAAACACATTGTGTTAAATTACATGTTTTGATGGCTGTTAATGGTTCATATCCCCAGAGCTTTCCACCAGTCGTCATTATCTGTTTTTTAGCACTGTATTCTGAGAAAACCCCGCGCGGATTGCGACCAGTCGCGACTGGCGCGGGGTTTTTGCCTCTGTGGCTGTTTTTCGAAGACATTTAACCGGTTTACGCTCTGGCCATTCGGGTCTCTGTAGTGAGGTGTCCCGATTAATATTCCAGCCTGTTAAAGTCAAAGTATTCAAAACCATACCTGCCAGTGACATTCTCTGGCGATGCAATAATCGGATTATGTCCGTTCTCCAGGAATGCCGGTGGAATACACCATGAGTGGCGACATTCCAGGGAGGGCATGGCAATATACACCGCAGAATGACGGCCGGGACGAATAAAACAAATCAGACCTAGTGCGATTAACTGCTCAAGAACAGATTGTGATTTACTGGCGTCACGCAGCCGGTTCGGGCCGTTCCGGTTTACCTCATTTTTCCTGAGTGGATATCCCTCATTATCGAGAAATTTCTCCTTAAGCCACCTGAACATCTCGTAAACGTCCTCCATAAATGCATTCCGTTCAGAAGAAGGGAAAAACAGCCTTTCCGCTTCTTCAAGATGCCATTCCACAATTTTGAAGGCGGCCTGGATGACCCCCCGCGAAATACATAAACTCTCAGGTGAATACATATATGTCAGAATGGCCGCAACCCTGAGGGCATTCGCCCCCGCTTTGGCTGCAATTTCACTGATATGCTCCATCTGCTGTCCGGGGGCTGTTTTACGGCTGAGCTCTGACTGTTTATCTGCCCAGTAAGTGGTCGCATCATCAGATAATCTGAGCGTTTGTTTCTGCGTATCGTGACTATAAAAACGCGCCTTTTGCTTATCAAGTAACTGGTTAATTTTACTGTGGAACACATTTAATGCTTCATCAGAATGAGCATGGTCCGTATTTGTGCGGCGACGTCCCAGCGTGCTGATGGTATTGATATAAAGAAACCGCGACAGAAAACCACTTCCCTTGCTGAGTTCACCGTGGTTACGGCGGTAATTTTCAAAGACCGGGGGCTGAACCATTAATGCCAGGGTCAGGCAGGCGTTGATATCGTACTCCTCACCGCCCGGGCGGTGGTATTCATAGGTCTCCCCGTCCCAGGCTTTATTCAGTAAACCGAGGTTGTTTTTCAGATACCCTTTAAAAAAGGTAATTGCCTCATCTGAGAGCACCCCGGCTTCAGAATACCGGCTCAAACCTTCCAGGAGCGCCTTTGCGGTGGTGTCGTCATAAAGCATCGCCAGGCGGGTCGGAGGCTGCTGCCGGGTTTCTGCATGTTCATTTAACAGCCGTTCTTCCTCCGTCCCCTCAGAACCGCTTTTGATGGCAGTGTACAGATTACTGGTCAATGCTTTCTGGTGTATTTTCCAGATATTGTCAGCACGCAGGTGTGCCTTCATCAGACCGTCGTGCTGCTGCTTCATTTGCTCAGCGAACCGGTAAAAAGGCTTCATCACTTTTTTGCTGATACTGGTCTTACCTTCACCGGAGACCGCCAACGTCAGTAAATACAGTGCACAGTGCATCGGATCCGATGAGTGTGGTGGTACCACCTCAATATGAGCCTGACAGGCGAGGGAAGAGGCTGCCAGTACGGCCCCCGCTATCAGTTCCGCCGGGATACCCGTCTCGTTATAAAGAGCATCAATGACATCCCGCATCACCGGCGGGAACGCGCAGACAGGGTAACCCTCCGGGGTTCTGTTTTGTACGGGAATATAAGGCTCCGGCATTTTCGGAATGACAGTGTGTGGCAGTATATTCTGCATGTAATATTCTCCTTGGTTACTGTTTTCAGTAACGGGTAGTTGTGAATATAATAAAATAGCCAAGCGTCAAAATTTATTTAAAGTAATAATCTTACCCAATAAATAATCGTATTCAGTTTCCTTGCAACTGGCAAAAATATGTCGCAGCGAGCACATATTTAAATCAGAGACGTTGTTATATAACCTGCGTATCCTCCTTTAATTTTTACCAATACTATCTCATCGCTTATGATGCCTGCTGGCGTTCCAGCAGCCATGCATCCAGCTCTGACTCAAGCCAGCCGACGGACTGCATACCCAGCCTGCGCTGTTTCGGGAAGGTCGGGTCGTAACGCGGTGACTTCGGGTTGATCCAGTCATAGATGGTTGAGCGGGCGATGCCCGTTTTGTTAACAACGGCGCGTATGCGCAGTATCCTGATACCTTGTACAGACATATCTGTTAATTCCCCCTGTTCTTTCGATATGGACGCAATTGTATGGTGCCGGAACAGGTAATGGCACCCGCCTGGTGGCTGTGGCAAAAAAGGCATTTTATAACAATGAGATAGGAGATTTTTTTTAGGTTTTTTTCCCGTTTTTTGTTGGTGAAAGAATGTTTTTTTTCGAGAATGGTGTCGGAAGCGTCTGGCTAAGGGCAAGAATGAGTCGTTCCTGGTGTCAGGCAAGGAAATTTACTGGAGTATAGAAATTGTCATTCGAAAAGAGGGACTTCATGGCTGATTTAGACAGGGATTTTACCCCTGATGAGTTACTCATCGTATTTCGTAAAAAGAGGAAAGCGTTACGTTTTCATCTCGGGGTCAGACAGAAACATATCGCCAGGCAATGGCTGAATAAAGATACTGAAATTGTTATCGTGCTACAAACAGGGAGACAAACGAAGGATGAAGATTTAGCGCGGCGACTTGCTGATGAGCACGGAGAGAAAAAATGGCGGCGTTATCTGAAAATTTTCAGTCTTTCAGAATGGATGATAAAGAGGATCAGGAACGATATGTCTGAGGCTGAACAATACTGGGAGCAGGGAACATCGGCTCTCGAATCTGATCCAGATCATGCGGTGCAATTAATGCTGAAGGCTATCGCGTTGTTGGATCGCGGTCTGAAACGCAGTGAATCCGCAGCAGGTAAAAGAATCAAGGAACGGCATAAACTCAATTCTGCTTATGGCGGAAAGGTCAAAGCGACACGTTTTGATGGCGTTAAAGACGAAGTGATAAAACACCTGGAAGCGCAACCTGAGGGCTGGGAAACTAAAACCGATGCCATCAACGCAATTATTAAAGCGTTAAGGCCCTATATTGAGGAGCATGGATGGCCTTCCGCACAGGATAAAAACGACTCACGGGACGCGGCAATGGTGGAGGCAAGCCAGAGCAAGTTGTTGGCTGAATGGTCAGTCAAAGACAAAAGAGTGAAGGCGGCGTTCGCGAAGGCAGTACAAAAACGTATCGGGGTGTCGCAAAATCGATAGCCCGGTACCTTGAGAGCGCGTACGTGATTCAATGTGACTGCTTTTTCTCAGATGTGGCTGTGCAGAAGAGCATAGAGCTGATAATAAGACGATACGAGCTCCCCTGAACATCATCGTCTTTTTAGCGATACTGACAGGGTTGATAGCGATACAACTTTTTAATGAGTAATCTGTCGGGAGTACCTTGCACTTTTTAATGGTATGCCGGATCACACTGTCCAATCTGGCAATGGTATTCGTCGTGTAAAACCGCCTCTGCTGCTGGTACCCCAGGTCATGGGTTAATGCTTTGTAGTCCTTCTAAGATACGAGCCGCAGGCTATTACGCACCATGTGAATGATACAGAACTTAATCCGCTCTCCGGATAAACTGCATTAATGGCGTCAGAGATGCTCTTCAGTGACCTGCTCCCCGTTGATTAATACACCCCGATGTTAGTAATGTCTTCATAAGCCACATGAGGACATCCCCATGAAGAAGCGTTTTTCCGACGAACAGATCATCAGTATTCTCCGCGAGGCTGAAGCCGGGGTATCTGCCCGTGAGCTCTGCCGTAAGCACGCCATTTCAGATGCCACGTTTTACACATGGCGTAAGAAGTATGGCGGTATGGAAGTGCCTGAGGTTAAGCGCCTGAAGTCGCTTGAAGAAGAGAACGCCCGACTCAAGAAGCTGCTCGCCGAAGCCATGCTCGATAAGGAGGCGCTTCAGGTGGCTCTTGGGCGAAAGTACTGACGACAGACCAGAAGCGGGAAGCCGTGGAGTTGATGTGTGGCGCGACCGGTCTGTCGCAACGTCGTGCCTGCAGGCTGACAGGTTTGTCCCTGTCGACCTGCCGCTATGAAGCGCAGCGTCCGGCGTCGGATGCGTATTTATCAGGGCGCATCACTGAACTGGCACTGGAGCGCAGGCGTTTTGGCTACCGCCGCATCTGGCAGCTGCTGCGCCGGGAGGGCCTTCACGTCAATCACAAGCGGGTATACCGTATTTACCACCTTAATGGACTGAGCGTAAAACGCAGACGACGCCGTAAAGGGCTGGCAACCGAACGGTTTCCTCTTCTGCGCCCGGATGCACCGAACCTGACATGGTCGATGGATTTCGTTATGGACGCACTGGCCAACGGTCGCAGGATCAAGTGTCTGACCTGCGTGGATGATTTCACGAAGGAGTGTCTGACGATCACCGCTGCTTTCGGTATTTCAGGCGTTCAGGTTACGCGTATTCTGGACAGCATCGCACTGTTTAGGGGCTATCCGGCGACAATAAGAACCGATCAGGACCCGGAATTTAACTGCCGCGCGCTCGATCAATGGGCCTTTGAGCATGGTGTGGAACTACGGCTTATCCAGCCAGGTAAGCCAACGCAGAACGGATTTATTGAGAGTTTTAACGGACGCTTTCGCGATGAGTGTCTGAATGAACACTGGTTCCGCGATATTCTTCATGCCCGGAAAACGATTAATGACTGGCGGCAGGATTATAACGAGTGCCGTCCCCATTCATCGCTGGATTACCAGACACCAGCTGAATTCGCAACAGACTGGCGAAACAGGAAATATGAAGAAAAACCAACCGACATTACTAACTGAAGGTTGTAGCTAATCCTGGGGGCAGATCACAGGTCAACCAAGCTTTTCTACCCACCTATTAAAGATTCGGTTGTATTTTCGAGTTGATATTTACTGATTAGTTCTGGCCCGAGACCGGAACAAGAAGTCTTTACTGTGCAAATTGCCAAGCTTTATCAATGCAGCAACTATTTCTCTTGTTCCTTTGGTGGTCTCAAATTGCGCAGGACTACAGGTTTTCTGTTGCAATACCGTTGCTCTGCTTGAAACCAAGCTACCATCTGCCACATCAGATACTTTGCGTTTGACCAGATCAGAATCTCGAAGCTTACTGTCCAAGGTCATATTGAACAGAGCTAGATCGCGCCTTTTACCTTCCAATTCAAGCCGGATTCGGTTCCTCCAGATATGAGATATCTGAACTGGTCTTTTTTGGCCTACGATACTGCCTATGTTCCACGATGAAGTGTTCATACTCAAATCTACTGTAATATGGGAGATTCGAGTATGATTGTCCCTTATGAGCGAGAGGTGGACGTACAGAACGAATTTCATTACATATGAATTAAACATTTCTTCCCGGGGAACGTCGATTGTCGTTTGGGATAGCCAGGCTTTAGCCTGCTGGTAATCGTCAGTTCAGCCAGAAGAAAGAGTGTTCCGACAATGTATCCTGCACCTTTTTTATCATTATGATGAAGGCCTTCACCAAGTCACATTCTCAGGTGCCATTTCTGCATAAAGACTAAAACTGGCCATTCAAACAATCATCATTGTTGAATCAAAGTTAAACCCATACTAATTTCATGGCATTTCATTTTTATCATGTCCTACCCGTTTTCCTCTCCTTTGTGTCTTTTTTACATGTCAATTTTGATTATGATGACTTAACACTGAAGTATCCATCAGTAACCCTTCTGAAGAAGGTTAGGTATATTTCCGTAGATAAATCAATCAACTATCACTTTCTAAAGGAAAACACATGAAACGTCCAAATTGGTTCCAGGTATCTGCAGAAGGTTCAAAAGCACTGGGAACGCTGCATCATTTTGCCACAACAGGAACAAATCTCCCGGAAGAGTTAATACATTTGGTTTTTTTAAGAGTATCTCAGATTAATGGCTGCGCGCATTGTATTGATATTCACACCCGCGATCTTATGAAGTGTGGCATGTCAGTAGAGAAAATAGTTCTGATTCCCGTATGGGAGGAAGCTACATATTTATTCTCGGATCTGGAGCAAGCGGCACTGGCATGGGCTGAAGAAGTTACCCGAGTAAGTGAGACACATGCCTCGGATGAAGCGTATTCTGCAGCGCTTTCAGTATTTGGTGAAAAAGATTTGGTCGATCTGACCATCGTTATTGCAACAATGAATGCACTTAATCGTATGGGCGTCAGCTTTCGAATGAAGCCGCTGGCCAAGGCATAAATTACCATTCGTTTTCTTCTCGCGATTGGTTACTCATTTCCTCCAAAGTAAAAACCGCCGCAAGGCGGTTTTTACTTTTTTAACAGCTAGCGATGAATATAATCGATCTTAATATTCTTTTAAGCATGTATAATATTAGGTTAAAAATACACTATGAATACTATTTGTGGGTGATTATTACAACATATGTAAGCTAATAATAAAAAATAAAGCCGCCAACAAGAAGTGTTGTTGGCGGACATTTATTAATGTAATTCAGCACGATCCAGACCGTAAGCGCTATCCATCGATCCTGGTGACATCTGTGATAAAATCTGGAGACGATTCCAGGCGTTGATTACAGCAATGGTGAAAGTTAACTCTGATACTTCCACTTCAGAGAAATGTTCGCGCAATTCGCTGTAAAGCGCTTCGCTTACACCATTATCACCAATGCGTGTCAACGCTTCAGTCAGTGCCAGAGCAGCTTTCTCTTTGGCGCTGAACAGTGGCGATTCCCGCCAGATTGCAACGTGATAAAGACGCAGTTCACGCTCCCCATGCATTTTTGCTTCTTTAACGTGCATATCCAGACAAAACGCACAATGATTCATCTGTGAGGCACGGATATCCACTAAGTGCTTAAGTTTTTTATCCAGCGAGACTTTTCCTAATGCCATAGAGGCATCGGCTAGTGTTTTAGCCAGTGCGGGAATGGTTTTAAAATGATTCACACGTGACGACATATTGTAATCCTCTTTTTAAAATAAACGATCAATGGTTTGCAGTGCATGAGGTAACGCTGTAGTACGAGCGACGGGATCATGCGTACCGTCTACCCGAATAAATTGCACGTCGGTAATGCCAATATATTCAAGCGCTACGCGAATGTATGGCGTAAACTGGTCATCCGCTACAAATGGACCGTGTGCAAATACGCTGCCGCTGGCGACAACGCAATACACCTTTTTGCCGCTGACGAGCCCTATTTTTTTGCCCTCTGGCGTAAAGGCGAAAGTTCGTCCGGCGCGGGTTATATGATCGAACCAGGCCTTTAACACAGAAGGCAGGCCGAGGTTCCACATCGGTGATGAGATAACCAGCGTGTCACAATCTAAAAGCTGATCTACCAGTTGTTCCGAAGTCTGAATAGCGGTGAGCTGAGCTTCACTGCGTAGGTCTGGTGGGGTAAAAAAACCAGCAATGGTAAATGCATCAAGATGTGGTAGCGGCCTTTTAGCCAGGTCCAGCACTGATTCTTGAAGCCCGGCATGATGCGCGCGTAATTTTTCTACCAGGCGCTCAGACGCCACACGGGATGTCGATCCTGATAAATCCGGGCTGACTTTAATGTGAAGCAGTTTCATCATTTTTTCCTCAAGTGAGATCGCGATAATAATGCAGGCCGAGGGCGGTATATCCGACACGCTGATAAAATGCCTGGGCTCCTGAATTACTAATGGCGGTATCAAGGACCATCTGACCACAACCGTATTCACGTGCGATGACCGCTAAGTGATTCAACAGCGTTGCACCCATCCCCTGACCGCGAGCCTCGTTCACTGTTACCAGATCGTCGACGTAACAGAATTGCCCGTGAATGAAATTTTCGAGCAGTCGATAACCGGCCAGCGCCATTGTTTTGCCATCCTGCTCCAGTCCTGCAAGCCGATAGCCTTGCGCCTGCTGGCGCTGTACCTGGGCGATAAATTGTTTCTCATTCGTTAGTTTGCTGCGTAGCTCCTGCATCAGCGCAAAGCAACGGGCAAGGTCAATGACGGTGTCGTAATGTACAATCTTCATGACGCCTCATAGTGAGTGGCTTAGTTAATAGCCATATCTTAATCTTGTATGTCTTGTTAAAAAGGGTCATTATTCGAATTAATTGATAGGACATTTAAAGGTGCATTTGATGGGGTACAAAGAGATTTATGCCCGCTATCGTCAGCAAATTCAGGACGGCCTTTTGAAACCGGGGGAGCGCGTTCCCTCAATTCGTTCGCTGGCGAGCGAGTTGCAGGTCGCGCGAAAAACGGTGGAAACCGCGTATGAAATTCTTACTGGAGAAGGCTATTTTGTAAGTCTGGGGGCGAAGGGGACCTATATAAATCCGGAGCTCCGGCTGACCTCAACGGTCAGAGAAGACAATTATGTATCGTCTCGTTCACTTGACACGCCGGTTACTGAAAGGAAGGGTGATCTCCGACTCGGCATTCCTGCACTGGATGAATTCCCCCATAAAAAATGGCTGTTGATATCGGGAAAAGCGGCGCGAAGTCTGCGTCCGGAAGAAATGCTCATGCCCCCGGTAGTGGGCTTTAAGCCACTACGTGAGGCCATTGCAAGTTATCTCACTATTTCAAGAGGACTGAATTGCCGACCAGAGCAAATCTTCGTTACCAGCGGCTATCGTGCCAATTTACGGTTTATTCTGTCGGTACTTGCACAACCTGATGATAAAGTGCTGTTTGAAGATCCTGGCTACTTTTATGGTCAGCAATTATTGAAGCGAATGGCATCCAAACTGCACTATATACCTGTTGATAGACAGGGCATGGATGTTGATTATCTTCAGCGCTATCACAACGATGCACGCTTCGCTATCGTTACACCCACTCATCAAAGTCCGCTCGCAGTTAGCCTTTCATTACCGCGTAAGCATCAGTTACTGTCCTGGGCACAGCAAAACAATAGCTGGATAATTGAAGATGATTACGACGGAGAGTTTCACTACACACGCAAAGTAATCCCGGCGTTGAAAAGCCTCGATACGCATGACCGGGTTATTTATACCGGTACATTTAGTAAAACGATAATGCCAGCTATGCGTATCGGATATATGGTAGTGCCACAGGAGACGGTAGCCCGTTTCAGTGAACTGGGTGAAATCCTTGAAACGGGTCTGCCATTACTACCGCAAAAAATCCTTGCACAGTTCCTTAGTGAAGGGCACTTCTACCGGCATATAAAAAAGATGCGTTTACTCTACCAGCAGCGGCGTCGCATGATGCTTGACGCAATTGAAACGACCTTTCCAGGTTTTTTTGAATTTGAGCTTACAGATGGCGGTATGCATATTGTTGCCTTCCTGCAACGTGGCATTGAAGATACTGCATTAGCTGCATTATGGACACAGCACGAGCTTTACGTCCGGCCACTCTCGAGCTGGTATGCGCAGACACGAAAACGTTATGGATTAGTCATTGGATACACCAATATTCGTTCAACCGAGGAGGCGCAGAAAATTTTGCAGCGTGTTAAGGAAAAAACACTGGCACTTATGCAGCATTAAGTATTTTGATAGCCAGGCGTGAAGAATAACCTATTATTTACCAGTATTGTGGACTGAAAAAATTTAGTCGATCACTCTCTGTAAATGAGGGTCGACTAAATATGATCGTGATCGCTCATGCGTTTTTGTACATGAAGTTAGCTTGGTGTCAGTGCCCTTTATTTCCAACAGGAAATTATGTATAGATAACTGGAACGCCGTTTCTAAGCCAGACATTAAAAAATAGAGCGTTTTTTGAGTATATCTGGAATATTAGCGGATTTTAATTTCAGGAACGGCTGACATCCCGACGCGCAATAATTTTGCATCGGGTTGATTACCATCCAGCACTATTTTCACCGGTAAACGCTGGACGACTTTAGTAAAGTTACCCGTTGCATTGTCTGGCTGGATGGCTGAAAACGTTGCGCCGGTTGCAGGAGCGATACTATCGACATGTCCAGTAAACTTTTTGCCAGGCATGGCATCAATTTTAATTAAGACCTTCTGCCCCTGCTGAACATTTGCCAACTGTGTTTCAAGATAATTGGCAGTGATGTAAGTTTGATGTAGCGGAACCACGGCCAGCAGACGTGTCCCTGCGTTAACGTACGCTCCGAGGCGCACCGAACGCTGGCCTACCATCCCATCGACTGGTGCAACAATATGCGTATAAGAAAGGTTAAGCCTCGCCTGACTGACTTTTGCCTGCGCGACTGCAACATCGGCTTCCGCCTGACGTAATGCAGCCCTCAACACGCCTACCTGTTTCTCTGCTGAGGTCAGAGCAGCTTCGTTCTGACGAACGACTGCGGATGCAGAACGCTGTGTTGAATGGGCTTTTTGTTGATCGTCCGCAGCGACGGTACCTCTTTGATAAAGCTTATTAAAACGTTCAGCATTCTGACTGGCATACTGCGCCGATGCCTGACTGGCTAAAAGGGTCGCTTTTGTCTGAGCAATAATGGATTGTTGCTGCTCCAGTTGTGCAAGGCTGCTCAGGCGTTTTGCATCACTAAGCTGCAAATTAGCTTGCGCCATTTCAAGCGCTATTTTGTAGTCACGGTCATCCAGCGTGGCCAGTGTTTGCCCTGCTTTAACACGTTGGTTATCCGCAACATAGATATTTTTGATATAACCCGATACTTTTGGTGCTACCAGTGTGTAATCCGCATTCACATAGGCATCATTGGTACGGGTATCATTGTTCAGCATTGTCGACCAGACGAAAAATATCATCGTCATCATCAGGATTAATAATGCGCTGAGCAGAGTCGTTCTTCTCGATACCGAAAATTTCATTTAACCACCTCTATTTTGTCATTGCAGGTTGAAAAGTGTCTGGGGCGGCCAGACACGTTTTGGCAACCAGACAGTGAGTAATAACAGAAGGACGGCAAAGCCAGTCATCAGCAGATAGCTATCGGCCAGACTCAGAACAATTGCCTGATGTTTTAATAAGGTGATAAATCCAGCGATGTTCTCGGTGTTGCTGATGCTGCCGTCGTGTAATAAAGGAATGCTGCTGCTGGCCTGCTCGCTGACCGGTGTCGATATCAACCATGGGCGGTTGGCTACGTTATTGACCAGAACATTAGAATGAAATTGCTCTCTGTCATTTATAAACCATTCCACTAAAACGCCAGCTGCGATGCTTGAAAAACCCCGTACGGTATTGAACATAGCAGAGGCATAATGTCCTTCAGGGGGAGCCACAACGCTGGTTGCGCTCATAAGCAACGGTAAAATAATTGACGGTAATCCAATCGCCTGCAGAAGCTGTATTGCCCAGAAATTCTGGCGTGACCAATCGCTGGTTATCTGCATACCCATCAGGCTGGCAGAAATCATCAGAACAATCCCGAAAGCTATCAGCCAGCGACAATCAACCCAGCGCAGACTAAGCAATGCGGCAACAAGCGGGGTGATAATTAACTGCGGGAGCCCAATTATCAAAGCCAGCGGGGCAAACTGCACTGTTCGAAAGCCCTCTACTTTACCAAAGAAATTGGACGGCAAAGCAGAGCCAGCCAGTGCCAGTACCAACACTACAGCGAGCGCCATCAGGCCATATGAAAAGTTACTTCTCTCCAGCATCTGTAATTTGAACAAAGGGAGGGGATGAAACCATTCATTAATCAGGAAAATCGTCAGGCACACGAAGGCGCTGGATAACAGGCCATTAAATAAGGGCGATTCAAACCAGTCCAGACGTCCACCCTGAGTGATGGCGATTATCAAAAACGCCATTCCAGAACAGCCGGTAATCATACCGAACAGGTCGATCTGTTTAAATCGGTCGAGGTGAATCGGGTCCTGCGGCAAACCCCAGCCAATAAAGAGCATCGAAATCAAAATGGCGGGGACCACTTGCCAGAACATGAACATCCAGCTCACATCATCTGTCCAGAATGCCGCCAGTGAAGGGGCCACATTTGGACCAAAAGTCGCAGTCAGAGCATAAGCGCCAAGTCCATAAAGTTTTATCGATGGTGGCAGAAAACGTAGCGCCACAGTCATGAGTAAGGGAGGTAGGGCACCGCTAAACAGGCCCTGTATCGTTCGCAAGAGAATAAACAGCGGCGCATTCGGGAGCAAGGGTAAAAGTATGCCGCAAACCATAAAACCGCCAGCGCAAGTAAGCACGAATTTACGCAGCGAAAAAGTCACAGCAAACCATGGTGCGATCATCATCGCCACTACTTCTGCGGCCTGGTAGGCAGAGGTGAACCAACTGGCTTGATCATAAGTCACGCCAATTCCGGCACGCACATCCGCAAGCGCTATATCTATAACCCGACCATTAAGTCCGGAAGTTAAGGCTGCGATGAGTATCCCCACAAATCCCATTGCAAGGCGCCAGGTAAAGGGGGGCGAAGGTGGAGTAGAACGCTGTGCATTCATACAAAGTTCTCATGCATTATATCGATACGATGTACCACATTATGATACACATGTGACATCTTACATTGCGATAGCGTCCATTGCAATGTGATAATTAATACATGAACCGAGGTAACAGGCTGTCCGTGACCGGACAATAAGGAGCTCTATATGGCCGTAAATGTTTCAAGCTTTGAGGATGAAAAAACCGGCGGGATTCAGGTTATCGCCCGCGCAGCTGCAATTTTGAATGTGCTGGGAAAACACCCAGGCGGCATGAGTCTGGGAGAAATTGCGCAGGAGGTTGCTCTCCCTCGTTCAACGGTGCAGCGTATTGTCGCGGCTTTAGATAGCGCTCAACTTGTGCGTAGCAGCGGGGCCGGTGGCCTGCGTCTGGGACCTGCACTACTCAAACTTATTTCCAGTGTGCACAGCGATGTCGTGGATCTTGTACGTCCCTTCCTAGAGCAACTTTCGGCCAATATTAATGAAACAGTGACCCTGGCACGTGCCAGCGGTACACAGCTGGCAATCATCCACTACGTCGTAGCAACACGGGAATTACGTGTTGTACCTCGTATTGGACTTAATTTGCCGCTCTACAGCACTTCCGGCGGACGTGTGTTACTGGCTATGGAAAGTGATGAAGATGTCCGCATACTGGTAGGCGAAGCCTATGAAGATCTCACCGGAATGACAGTTAAAACTCTTCCACAGCTTCTGGAGCTGATCGCTGATGTTCGTGCCAAAGGGCTGGCTATAGATCTGGGGGAAACTCTTGAGGGTGTCTGCACGATAGCGGTAGCGCTGGACACACTTTTTGGTCGTTTTTCTATCTCATTATTAGTTCCAGCGCCACGTTTCCATAAACATGAAACCTTTTATCGGCAAGAACTCATGCAATGCAAGGAGGCAATAGTTAATGAAATTGGAAGAATAATTTCGGTAGGAGAATAACTAACAACATCAATAATTGTTCTCAACGAAATTTGTTAGGCCGCTTGCACGATCCGGCCTGACCTGCCCCCAGCATTAGATACAACGATCAGTTAGTAATAAGAGTTGACCAGCTTCCCGTTGTTCAACACTAAGCACTGTTAGCTACTTCCGCTTTTGGCACACAGCAGACAAGTACCTGCCGATAAAGGTCTGCTGAGAGCGAAGAGCAGACGTTTGCATTTTCGCTCATGCATCGATAAATGAAATATGGCTTACGGATTACATAAAAAGAGCCCGGTGTAATCGAACAATATAATCTGCAGTCGGATTGGATTGCTTATCGCCCATTCGCTCCTGAATTGCCTGAACAGCAATATCCCGACGCGCAGGCAGCCGTGTTTTTTCCGTTGCGGCGATCGCTGACTTCATTTCATCAAATGTGAGGTCAGTACAGTAGCAAGGTGCACCCGGTTGTTGACGCCATGACTCCTCAACTGTACCTGCATCGAAGGCGTCGAACCCCGTATCACTGACAAGACGCATAATCAATTTTTTGTGCTCTACGATATCCTCTGTTCGCATACTCATTCCTGATATGGATTAACTACAGCACACCAGTTGCGCGCAGGGCGACTGCAGTTGGCTGGTTCTGGTTTACGTTCTCATTAGGGCTGAGTGTGCTTGGGCCTTTCTTCTCTTCGATGGCGTTACCGGTGCTGGGTGAGATCCACGTACTCTGGGTCGGCTTACTGTTTGTCCTGATCGGGTCTGTTCTCGGGATCTGGGTCAACCGTGATGTTGTTCCTGCGTCAGAAATTCACCCATTCAGCGCGGGTGAATTACTGAAAGGGATCACCATACTGCAGCGGCCGGTCATCGCGTTGGGCCTGGTGGTGAAATCTGTAAACGGTATCGCGCAGTACGGGCTGGCCACCTTCCTGCCTCTGTACCTGATAAGCTATGGATACAGTAAAACAGAGTGGCTTCATATGTGGTCTGCGGTCTTCCTGGTGGCCATCTTTGCCAATCTATTCTTCGGATTCTTTGGTGACAAATTTGGCTGGCGGAGAACCATCATGTGGGTAGGAGGATTTGGTTATGCCGCTGTTCTCATTCTGGTGTGGGCGGTCCCTCAGGTACTGGGTCATAATTTCTATGTGATGGCATTCGTTCTTTGCCTGTGCGGTGTGACCATGGCAGGTTATGTTCCCCTGTCTGCATTGTTCCCGATGCTTGCCCCGGACAGTAAAGGTGCTGCAATGTCAGTACTGAACCTTGGTGCAGGACTAGGAGCCTTTATCGCTCCCGCCATTACGGCATTGTTCTATTCATCACTTGGCGCAGGTGGTGTTCTAGGCATCTATGCCGGTTTATATATCCTCAGTGGCGTGCTTACACCTTTCCTCAAAACACCTGAGGAGCTTAATCGGCACGCTGAACTGAAAGATAAGGTCGCATAATCGGGTGTAACTTTACTACCAGGTCCGGGTAATCCCGGGCCTTAGTGAATCACCACGTGTTTAACCGACATCCAGCCAGCCTTTGAGCCGTTATTACTTCTTTAAGATTATTAATAATTTTAAGTTGACCAGGCACTCTAAATTTAAAGTTATTAGATTAGACGGAAGGTCCGCTCCTGGCACTAAACGGGCTAAAGCAGACTGATTTGATGAGATAAGGGTATAGATGAATTCTCCATACCCTTGAACGATTACTTCCCAGTTGATTTGCTTGGTTTCAGTCCTGGGGTATTGCCGGGTTTATCCTTATTATCACGTCTGCGTTGATCGGGTTTTCCTGTTGATTTTGCGATTGGTTTTGGACCAGGTTTAAGCCCCATAATCATACTCCTTAGCCATGTCAGAGGTTATTCCTCAGTGTGGATATAAGGGGAGCGGTAAGAATTATCAAGCTTGTATGGGCAGTGAAAAGTGACTACTTGATTATTATGTGAGCAATGTCAGATTTTAACACATAGCGGCCAGCCCATTACTGAAGTTAGCCAAAAATGAGTCGCGATGAGCCCTCAATAATGAGGGCCACCTCGGAGATTGTTAGGCTGATTTCGCCAATTGCCGATGCAGGACCTGAAGGCTAGTTCCCGCCCCTGTCCATGCAGCAGCCGAGCCGACCACATACAGGTTTTGCTTGGCGCGTGAGACGGCTACATTGATTATGTTTGGTGGGCTTGCCGCCCACTGACGTGCTCTTTGCTGACTCGCTTTCGGCGCACCCAGCAACAGGATTACCGTGTCCGCCTCTCGGCCCTGGAACGTGTGGATTGTGCCTACACGATCACGGCACCATTCATCCAGCTTTACGCCGAACGTTCGCAGCAGATCAGTTTCACTGTCGAGACGCCGACGCATGTTCTGCTCTACGATCTTGAATGGTGTGATGATAAATACGTCCGGATTTGTAATGCCCGATGCTGCCAGCTCTTTGAGCATTCGCACAACCGCTTCGCCCTCGTCGGGACACCACTTCGTCTCAGCATCGCCATTGATATCCACCCAGTGAGATCTCCCCAAAGCCGAGCCTATAGATCCGGGTTTTTTAGGCCCGACAGCATGGACCATCTGCCCGGCATAGGCGATGGAGTTAGAAACATCAAACATTGGGTTCTGGCAACGCCTGTGAACGAGCAATGGCAGCCCGACTTCTCGATCACCTACGTCCATGACGAAGGTGGATTTGAAGCGCGATGCCTGATCAGCAAGGGTCTGCGTAGATGCTGCGGGGGCAGACCATTCGACTTGGTCAATGTCAAAGAACTTGCAGATTTCGGCGTTCAGCTTTTCAGGAAGTGAAACTACAGGTGGGATTTGCAACGGGTCACCTACCACAATGGAGCGCTTTGCCCGCATGATAGCTCCAACTGCTGCCTGAGGAACGGCTTGGCCCGCTTCATCTACCAGAAGCCAACCAATGCTCTCTGGTGGCAGATCCCCGAACATCGTCCGAACAGAGGCGAATGTCGTGGACACGGTCGGCACAACCACGAAAAGGCTTGACCAAAGGTCGGGGAGAAGTTCACGGTGAGCGGAAGACTGGAAGGCACCAGCTACCATGCCTGACATCAATAACCCAAGATTGTGTTGCAAGCGGCTGGCCGAAGCATCGATGAACGTTTTATGCACAGTCAGGGCAGCGGCGAAAAGATCCTCCCGCAGGCGATGAACCTCATCGGGAAGCCATGGCGCAGTGAGGTGGATAGCCTCGTGCTCGCGCTCGAAGAACCTCTCATCAACGACCCTGTCTCCCATACGGTTTCGTGCCTGTGCCTCGGTTGCCTTCAATTTCGAGACAGCCTGACATTTGCTGGAAATTTCCTGGTCGAGTTGCTGTAACTGGGACTCAGTATTGCTCCACTCAGCCCTTGCAAGCTCCAGGGCCCTGTCTGTCTCCTGCGCCCGTATGACTGATTGCTGCAAGGTCGTCGAGAGCTTCTGCAGTGTCGATCTCCACGACTTCCAGGCCGCAGTCGCAAACAAACGGGAGAAGAAACCTGGACGGCAAGCAAGATGGCTGTCGAGCATGATCTTGTCCTGCTCGATCTGCGATTTTGCCTTCTCATGCTCTCGTTGGCAGGATTCAGCAGTCTTGTGTGCCTCTTCGACGGCTTCATTCAGACTCGGTCGACGCTGTTCAGCCCTTTGAAGTTCGGTGATCGCTCCCTTGAGCGCCTGGATATCCCGTCGCATCTCTTCGATGCTGGCGATTTCGGCGTCTACCGTCTCCTTAAGTTTAAGAAAGGCGGTTCGCGCTTTCAGCCAGGCCGCAGCAGCATCCGCTTCGTTGGTGCTGGGCCGCTCATTGACAACCACGCTGGGCATCACACGATCGATGGTTTCGCCAGTTCGCTCGTCCTTGATCTCACGCATGACATTTATGCCGCGAGCTGCTTTCAGGTAGGTAAGGAAACCACCGTCTTCATTCCACCAGAAACCTTGCTGAAACGCGCCTCGGTTGCTGCTCTTGCCGAGAGCAGCGGCGATCAGCCCCCAGGTTTCGACAGTGTCGGAGGGGATGTCCCCCTCGGCCTCGGCTTCGAAATAGCCGGCGCGTTTGGGATTCGCAATCAGGTCGCTGATGGACCGGAAGTAGGCGATCTGTTCATGGCGACCATTGGCTTCCTTGAGAGGAAGCTCTTTACTGACGTTTTCGACCGCTTTGTTATTGGAGGAGGCTACGACGATCTCATGGCCCCTCAAGGATGCATGTAACTTGTAGAAGTGCAGGAATGCATTGGAACCGAATGCCAGCTTCTCGCCTGTTGTGGAAAAGGCATCCTGCGGTTTGTTGAAGCCGGACATCGCCGTGGCCCGATCGAGAATGCATCCAACGACGATATCCCGGAGAAGAGTGGTCTTACCGGTTCCCGGAGGCCCATTGACGCCGATGATACCTGGAGCATCATTCAGCTCAGCACGCGCCGCATTCACGGCAGCCTGTTGAAGCAACACCAGTGGATGGCCGCCTTTCGAAGGCCAACGAGCCTGCGGCATGAGCGACGGTGCGACGAACGGCTCAACTGCGGAAATGGGCGATAGCACGTCGATTTTCTGGTCAGGTCTGCCAATTCCCATGTAGCGGCGCAAACCGGTTCCGGCTTTGCCCGTCTCGAGCAATTTGGTTGCTTCACCGAGATCTTCAAGATAGAAGGAATTCAGTAATGAAGGTTCAGGCGGCGCCTTAGCCTTGAAATGATGAAACACCTTAATCGCGAATGTGGGTGGCTCAACCAAATGCTCGGGTACACTGAACTGCGATACAAGCCATTTATAAGCGTTATGAACAACATTCAGATCGATCGGTATGGGTTCTCCATCTTTGTTGTGGTGGCGAATCATTCGATCCAGATGCTTGATAATGCGCGGCTCAACATTCGGCCAATTCCCTAAACTCCCAAGCTTCAGATCGAGAGCCGGCTTGAGTGCCCAGGCAAAACTTGACACGGCAACGCCTTTTTCCTCAAGCACATAGCCTTCTTTGTCGATCAGGATCGAGCCGATGGCCGCTTTCTTACCGTCCGGGCGTGAACGCTCCTCATCCTCGCCAAAAACCTTGACCAGCTCGTCCGTCGCCTTGTCGAGAGCGATGGAGCCGAGGACGACCTCGAAATAAAGCTTATAACTGGGCTTGCTGCGGGCATTTGGTCCCCATGGAACACCTCGCTCCAATAGAGCAACCCTAGAGCGGTCGCCGGTTGCCATATCCTCTGGGCGTTTATAACCTTGAGGCGACAGTGCTTCGAGGGCTGTCCATGCTGCCAGTATTGCTCGCGCATCATTCGCCTTACCTGATGGAGAAAAAGACGGGATCGGACCAAGGTCGATTTGGTCTTTGTCGAATTGCTCTCGTATGGCAGAGTCTGGGATGGCCTTCAGTTGCAGTTGCTCTTCCGCAGCAGGCGAATTGTGGGGCACAACTCGAGAAGATTGAATGGACACCGAATCGGGATGGCGTGTTGATGGGCTGGAAGCCGACATGGCGACCACGCTGTGGCCGCTAAGTGCAAATAGAGATTGCTCGATTTTAGCCGTCAGCGTCCGCGCCTTGGCAGTGTTGCGAAAGGTCAGCTCGCTCAACAACTGTTCAAGTTCGCTAACATTGTTGCGGGACTGCTCGAAGATTGCTTCCAGATCGAAGATTGATTTTTGCGCATACTGCCGTGTCTTCATTTATTTCTGCGGCTCCATATCCCTTCCATTAAGAGATATTATGCTAATTAGCTTTATTTCTAAAACTACTAGCTTTCGCTTGAAATATAAATTCTCATCTGGCCCACTACTAAAGTGGGAACTGTCATTAATTATCCGTCATCCCGCTAAACGCTCTCCCCTCATACCTCCCTCAATCATACTTCCGCGATCAGCAGCCATAACAAAATCAGCCCACCATTGCATCATCGGTCGCCGTTGCTCAAGGTAATCACTGCGGTTATAAGCGCGACGTACCTCATTTTTGTCTACATGAGCCAGTGCTGCTTCAATGACATCAGGCAGAAATCCATCCTCATTGAGTGCCGTACTAGCGATAGAACGTAAACCGTGTGATACGAGTATGCCTCCTAAGCCAGCACGCTTGAGTGCAGCATTCACTGTCTGGCTGTTCATCGGCTGGGTAGGCTTAATGCGACTGGGAAAGATAAATTCTCGATTACCACTTAACGGCTTCATCATCTCCAGTATCGCAATTGCTTCATCTGACAATGGAACAGTATGGCCGCGGTTCATTTTCATGCGTGCTGCAGGAATCTTCCACTCTCGCGCTTCTATGTCTACCTCTTCCCAGCGAGCTTCAGCCGCTTCGGCAGGGCGGGTAATAGTAAGAAGTTGCCACATGAACAGGCAGCGTGTGGAAAGGCTAATGCTGGCTGTTCGCATTGTCTGCATCAGTTGAGGTAGCTGGTCCGGTCGAATGCTGGGCATGTTCTTTTTCTGAGGCTTCTCGAAGGCTTTACCGATATTAACGCTGGGAACAGCATCAATCAGCCCTGTGTTTTGGGCATAGATCATGACCTCATTAATGCGTTGGCACAGTCGACGAACGGTTTCCAGTGCTCCTCTGGCCTGAACAGGTTGAACGGCCTGAACCAGTGTGTGAGCTTTAATATCTGTAACGCTAACGTCCCCAATTGCAGGAAAGACATCTCTCTCAAGAGAGCGCCAGATATCTTCTGCATAGTCCGCTGTCACGCTTGCTTTCTTCACATTCCACCAACGTTCAGCTACGAGCTGGAAAGTATTGGTTTTGGCTTCAATTGAACTGCGCAGTTGTTCCTGCTGATGTTCCTGGGGATCAATTTGTTTCGCCAGAAGAGAACGGGACTCTGCCCGATAGTTTCGGGCATCGGCAAGGGTAACTGACGGGTAGGGACCTATGCTCTTCTTCGCACGTTTCTTAGTGACAGGGCGAATGTAGCGAAACTGCCAGATTTTACTTCCGCTGGATTTGATGAGTAGCTCAAGGCCATCACCATCATAGAGAACGTAGTCCGCTTCTTTGGGTTTGGCGGATTCGATTTCTTTAACGGATAGAGGTTTGGTTTGTCTTGCCATTGCCGGGTTTCCATAGTTTTAGGCACCTCAAAAACAATAAAGCTTTATGAGGTGCCTAACAAGGTGCCTAAAAGGTTCGGATTTAATTAGTTCTCTTCGGAATTCGCGGGACAAATTGAGAGCACAAAAAAACCCGCAGGGCTTGCGCCGTGCGGGCTCTTAGGACTTCATCGGATGACTCTGGTAATCACCGATGGAGAATTTTGGTGGAGCTGGCGGGAGTTGAACCCGCGTCCGAAATTTCTACATCCTCGGTACTACATGCTTAGTTTGTCTTTACATTCGCACGCCAGCTGCGGACAGACACGCCACTAACGAACTAGCCTGATTAGTTTTAACGCTTCAACCCCAGGCAGGGCTTCCACGCGATCTCTTTTGGGTTTGACCTCTCTTTGATCCCCGTCTTAAGAGCGGAAGCTAGGGAGAGAGGGCTCAGAGCAGGTTATTAAGCTGCTAAAGCGTAGTTTTCGTCGTTTGCGACTATTTTTTTGCGGCTTTTAACGAGGCAAACCGCCCCTCGGCATGCACCTTGGGTTTCGCAAATCCCGTCGAATCCAGAATCAGCCCCAATAGTGTTGAACTAAGTATACCAGATTTCACTTCCTGGATACCAGCCCGGAACGCTAACTTATTGAATAGTACAATAAGTGTGCAGAATCAACGTCCTGCGTTTTTCATAATGCGCGCTTTATCCAACTGCCACTCGCGTTCTTTCAGGTCAGTACGTTTGTCGTGCTGTTTTTTACCTTTCGCGACGCCAACTTTCACTTTGCACCAGGCATTTTTCCAGTACAGTGACAGGGCGACCACGGTGAAACCTTCACGGTTGATGCGTCCGTAGAGGGATTCCAGCTCACGCTTGTTCAGCAGCAGCTTACGGGTGCGCGTTGGGTCACATACGTAGTGCGACGAGGCGACGGTCAGCGGCGTAAAGTTCGCGCCGAACAGGAAGGCTTCGCCATCTTTAAGGATCACGTAGCTGTCGCCGATGTTGGCTTTCCCGGCGCGCAGCGATTTTACTTCCCAGCCCTGCAACGCAAGGCCAGCTTCGAATTCTTCTTCAATGAAATACTCGTGGCGAGCACGCTTGTTGAGCGCAATGGTCGCCGAGCCTGGTTTATGTGCTTTTTTCTTCGTCATAAGTGTCGTAAAGCCGTCGGTAATCTGATTTCAAAAAGTCACCTCATTGCGTCCTGTGAGGTCTAACGCGCTATCTTAGCACGAGATGAGGCTTAGCGTTTTTTTAACAGGTGATAAATGTTATTATTTATCCGTTGTGTGACCATGGAAAATGCTATGCCTCAGATTAGCCGTACTGCGCTCGTTCCTTACAGCGCGGAACAAATGTATCAGTTAGTGAACGATGTTCAGTCTTATCCAGAGTTTATCCCGGGATGTACCGGGAGCCGCGTTCTGGAGTCTGGCCCGACGCAGATGACTGCGGCGGTGGATGTCTCCAAAGCGGGGATCAGCAAGACGTTCACCACCCGCAATACGCTGACTAACAATCAGAGTATTTTGATGCATCTGGTGGATGGTCCATTTAAAACCTTGATGGGTGGCTGGAAGTTTACGCCACTGAGTGCTGACGCCTGCCGCATCGAGTTCCATCTGGACTTTGAGTTCACCAATAAGCTAATTGAGCTGGCGTTTGGCCGCATCTTTAAAGAGCTGGCGTCAAATATGGTTCAGGCGTTTACCACCCGCGCCAAAGAGGTTTACAGTGTCGCATAAGATTGCTGTAGAAGTGGTCTACGCGCTGCCGGAGAAGCAGTACCTACAGCGCGTAATGCTGGAAGAGGGGGCCACCGTTGAGGCGGCTATCCGCGCGTCTGGCATCCTTGAGCTTCGCAGCGATATCGACCTGGCGAAGAATAAGATCGGGATTTACAGCCGTCCGGTGAAGCTGGGCGATGTGCTGAGGGAGGGCGACCGGGTCGAGATTTATCGTCCGCTGATTGCCGACCCGAAAGAGCTTCGTCGCCAGCGCGCGGAGAAGTCTGCTAAGTAGCGTGTTTCCCCTCACCCTGTTCCTCTTCCCAAAGGGGGGAAGGGATAAAGAAAAACAAAAAAGGTGCTCGTTGAGCACCTTTTTGCATTTCTGGCTTCTGATTATTTTGTCAGGGCAGGTTTGTTGTCGATGTTGGTCAACACACCGGCGCTGCTGAAGGTCAGCGTCAGGGTCTGCTGGGTCACGCTTTCGTGGCCTGGCTGCTGACGGAATACATAGAACCAGGTGTTAGTGCCGAACGGATCGGTCATCATCGGGGTTCCCAGTGCATAAGCGACCTGCTGTTGTGTCATCCCCACGCGGATTTTGGACACATCGTTAGGGGTAAGGTAGTTCCCCTGGTTGATGTCAGGACGGTAAACCACTTTCTCCAGAGTGGAACAGCCTGCGGTCAACATCAGAAGAACCGCTGCGGCAGCGGTCAGCATTTTACAACGCATAGTGATTTGATTCCTTTTCGGGCCCGAGCAGAACGCGGCTCATATGTAATATGCCGATGATAATAGACCTTGCCCCACTTTGAAACCGGTCTGGCGGCGTTTTTGTTGTTCTGTATGACCCTGAGATCCCGAAAAAGTTTATGCCGCCAGCAGTTCTTTCGCGTTCGCGAGCGTATTACGCGTGACTTCACTGCCTCCGAGCAGTCGTGCCAGCTCCTGCAGACGCGCGCGTTTATCCAGCGGCTTCATGTGCGTTTCGGTCATTTCGCCGTCGGTTTCTTTACTGACAATAAAGTGATGATGACCACAGCCCGCAACCTGCGGCAGGTGGGTGACACACATCACCTGCGTTGATTCACCTAGCTGGCGCAGCAGTTTACCCACCACTGCCGCCGTTGGGCCGCTGATGCCGACATCCACTTCATCGAAAATCAGCGCCGGGGTTTCCATTTTACGCGCGGTAATCACCTGAATCGCTAGCGCAATACGCGACAGTTCACCGCCGGATGCCACTTTGGAGATGGCCTGCAGCGGCTGCCCCGGGTTGGTGGTGACGCGGAACTCGATGCGATCCGCTCCTTCTGCCGTCAGGTGGTTCTCTTCAAAACGGACATCAATAGTGAATACACCGTGCGGCATCGCCAGCGTGTGCATGCTGTCGGTGATGTGCTGGCTTAGCTCCTGAGCGTAATGTTGACGGATCTCATGCAGTTTTTTCGCCGTGGTCAGCGCCTGCTGATGATGCAGGTTCACTGCCAGAGAGAGGGTTTCCTGCGAATCCGCCTGATCGTCAAGCTGCTGCTGTTCTTCGAGCAGAGACTGATAATAGCCTGGTAGTTCTTCCGGCGTGACATGGTGCTTGCGCGCCAGTGAAATCTGACGAGAAAGGCGCTGCTCCAGCTCAAACAGGCGGTTCGGGTCGAGGTCCAGCCGTTCACAATAATGACGCAGTTCGTCACTGGCTTCTGAGATTTGAATCGCGGCCTCTTCCAGCATATCCAGTACGCCAGAAAGTTTACTGTCCATGCCGGCCAGTTCGGTGACCAGTTGACGGACATTGTACAGCTGGCTCTGCAGGTTAACGTCTTCGCCATCTGCCAGCATGTTGAGGGCATTCTGGCTGGTTGAGAGCAGGTGGCCGCTGTTGGCGAGGCGCTTGTACTCTTCGTCAATTTGTTCAAACTCACCCGCCTGCGGGTTGAATTCGTTCAGCTCTTTAAGCTGGTACGCCAGCAGCTCCGCACGCGCGGCGCGCTCCTGGCTTTGCTGCTGGTGCTGGGCGAGCTCGCGGCAGCTCTGATGCCACTGGCGGTAGTGCTCCGCCATAAGTTGAGTAAGCGCGTACTCACCCGCATAGCCATCAAGCAGGGCTTTCTGCTGTTCTGGTTTGACGAGTTGCTGATGCGCGTGCTGACCGTGGATCTGGATAAGCAGCTGACCGAGTTCGCGGAGCTGGGAGAGCGGGACTGCCGTGCCGTTGATAAAGCCACGGGAGCGCCCGTCGCTGCTGATCACGCGGCGAAGTAAACACTCACGTCCATCTTCGAGCTGATTTTGTTCCAGCCAGCGCAGGGCTGCAGGGGTATCTTTCAGGGAGAAACGTGCGCAAAGATCGGCACGGTTTGCGCCCATGCGCACCATGTCGCCCTCTGCACGGCCGCCAAGGCACAAGCCGAGGGCATCAATGGCAATGGATTTACCCGCACCGGTTTCGCCGGTGATCGCCGTCATGCCGCTGTGGAAATCGATCTCAAGCTCACGAACAATGGCAAAGTTGCTGATGGTCAGTTGTGCCAGCATAATTGTTTTCCTGTATGAAAAACCATGACTGTGTTTTCATACAGTATAAACTGGTTTTTTATACAGTAAAGTACTGGATGCAAAATCAGAACAATTTTTTTGACCAGCCAAGCTTCGAGCTTAATGTGTTGAAATAGCTGTAATCTTTCGGGTGAATCAAGTTCAGGTGGTAATCACACCGGCGAATAAGAACATCTTCACCTTCCTGGATTGGCAGCGCGATCTGGCTGTCGCAGCTGATCTCCAGGTCGTTACGGCGGTGCGAGAAGCGCAGACGTATCGTGCTGTCGCCGTTAATCACCAGCGGGCGCGCGGAGAGCGTGTGCGGGAACATCGGCACTAGCGTAATAGCATCCAGAGAGGGCGTCAGGATCGGGCCGCCCGCAGAAAGCGAGTAGGCGGTTGAGCCGGTCGGGGTGGAGATAATCAACCCGTCAGAACGCTGGGAAAAGGCAAAGATTTCGTCGATATAAACTTCGAACTCAATCATGTGTGCCACTTTGCCGGGATGAAGCACCACCTCGTTAATCGCGGTGCTGATGCGCTTCTGACAGTCCTGCTGGCACACCTGCGCTTCCAGTAAAAAGCGTTTTTCGCTGATATAATGACCTTCCAGCACGTCGGCCAGCTGTTGCTGCGCGTTGTCCGGGTCGAGGTCGGTTAAAAAGCCGAGATTGCCGCGGTTGATACCGATGACCTTGATGTCATAACGCGCCAGCGTGCGTGCCGCGCCGAGCATGTTGCCATCGCCGCCCACCACCACGGCGAGATCGGCCTGTTGGCCAATTTCCGCCAGCGTGCCGGTTTTGACGCTCTTCAGCTGCAGTTCCTGCGCAATTTGCTGCTCGACCATCACTTCATAGCCTTTGCTACACAACCAGCGATACAACATTTCATGTGTCGTCAATGCGGTAGGGTGACGCGGATGCCCGACGATCCCAATACACCTGAAATGATTATTCATTTTCTGGAGGTCCTTGTGCCTGATGAATGATGACAATCTCTCTTGTTCCCTTGAATCCAGGAAACTGATCCCCATAATAAGCGAAGTTAGCGAGATGAATGCAGAAAAACGCGGAGAAATTCATGAGTAGTAAAGAACAGAAAACGCCTGAGGGGCAAGCCCCTGAAGAAATTATCACGGAACAGCACGATGAAGTTGAGGCTGTAGAGCCAGACGCATCTGCTGAGCAGGTGGACCCGCGCGATGAAAAAATTGCGAATCTGGAAGCCCAACTGGTAGAAGCACAGAATCGCGAACGCGACACCGTTCTGCGCATCAAGGCGGAAATGGAAAACCTGCGTCGTCGCACCGAGCAGGACGTTGAGAAGGCGCATAAATTTGCGCTGGAGAAATTCGTCAACGAACTGCTGCCGGTGATCGATAGCCTCGACCGCGCGCTGGAAGTGGCTGACAAAGCGAATCCGGACAACGCGGCGATGATCGAAGGTATCGAACTGACGCTGAAATCCATGCTCGACGTGGTGCGTAAGTTTGGCGTGGAAGTGATTGCGGATACCGATGTGCCGCTGGATCCAAACGTTCACCAGGCCATTGCGATGGTGGAATCTGAAGAGATTGAAGCCGGTAAAGTGCTGGGCGTGATGCAGAAAGGTTATACCCTGAACGGCCGTACCATTCGCGCTGCGATGGTGACCGTGGCGAAAGCGAAAGCCTAATTTGCTACCTGTAGTGCCGGGTGGCGGCATTCGCCTTACCCGGCCTACGCTTTACTCGGCAATACTTTCCCGAAGTGGCGTGACGGGCAGCACCTTCACCTGCTTAATCATATTGTCCTGCACGTCCAGGATATCAATATCGTACTGCTCAATGCGCACCCGCGTGCCCGCCGCTGGGATCTCTTCCAGCGCTTCCAGAATCATCCCGTTCATGGTACGAGCTTCATCTTCCGGCAAATGCCAGTTAAAGGCTTTGTTGAGTTCACGGATGTTCGCGCTACCGTCAATCAGTACCGAACCGTCGTTCTGCGGAGTCACTTCCTCCGCGAGGGAAGGGGACATCGATGTGGTAAAGTCTCCGACAATCTCTTCCAGAATATCTTCGACCGTCACCAGGCCCTGAATATCGCCGTACTCGTTGACCACCAGGCCGACTTTTTTCTTGTTGCGCTGGAATTTAACCAGCTGCGTGCTGAGCGGCGTACCTTCCGGCACGTAGTAAATCTCGTCGGCGGCGCGCAGCATCACCTCTTTGGTGAACTCTTTTTTCTCGGTCATCAGACGGTAGGCTTCGCGCACGCGCAGCATGCTGATGGCGTCATCCAGCGAGTCGCGATAGAGCACGATGCGTCCATGCGGAGAGTGCGTCAGCTGGCGGACAATGGCTTTCCAGTCGTCGTTGATGTCGATACCGACGATTTCGTTGCGCGGCACCATGATGTCGTTCACGCTCACTTTTTCCAGATCCAGCACCGACAGGAGCATATCCTGATTGCGCCGGGAGATCTGCGAGCGGGATTCGTTCACGATGGTGCGCAGCTCTTCTTTGCTGAGCGCGCTGCTGATAGTGACGTCGGCTTTGATCCCCACCATCCGCATCAAAACGCGCGTGACCATGTTCAGCAGCCAGACCAGCGGCATCATCAGGATCTGCAGCGGTGCCAGCAGGAAGCTGCTCGGGTAGGCCACCTTTTCCGGGTAAAGCGCGGCGATGGTTTTTGGCAGCACTTCGGCAAACACCAGCACCACAAACGTCAGCACGCCGGTGGCAATCGCTACCCCGGCATTGCCGTACAGGCGCATCCCAACGATGGTGCCGAGGGCTGAGGCCAGAATATTGACAAGGTTGTTGCCGATAAGTACCAGGCTTATCAGCCGATCCGGCTTGCGGAGCAGTTTTTCAACGCGGCGGGCGGCACGGTTACCCTGTTTAGCACGATGACGCAACCGGTAACGGTTTAAGGTCATCATGCCGGTTTCCGAGCCGGAGAAATAGGCGGAGATGACCACCATGACGATCAGGATAACGATCAGCGTGGTGGTAGAGATGTGTTCCAGGGGGAACTCCTTTTATAACTTAGCCAGCAAATTGCTGTATGAAGCGGCTGCCAAAATAGGCAAGGGTGAGAATGCCCGCACCCGCGACGTTGAACCAGACGACGCGACGACCGCGCCAGCCTTCATGATAATGGCCCCACAACAGGACAATATAGACAAACCACGCGATGATGGAGAGCACTGCTTTATCGATATTCTCCACGCTGAACAGGTTCTTCATGTAAAACAGGCCGGTGCAAAGCGTGAGGGTCAGCAGCACCACGCCTATCTGGGTGATGTGGAACATCTTACGCTCAATGACCATCAGCGGCGGCATTTCATGGTTGAACGCCAGCTTTTTGTTTTTCAACTGGTAATCAATCCAGGCGAGCTGCATGGCGTAAAGCGCGGCGATGATCAGCGTCGCATAGGCGAACAGTGACAGGCCGATGTGCACCAGCATCCCCGGCGTCGCCTCCAGATGCGTAATGAATTCATTAGGCATAAAAGTGGCTAAAGCCAGATTGATCAGCGCGAAGGTATAGACAATCGGCAGCAGCAGCCAGCCGCGATTTTTAGACGCGACGATGGTCATTACCGTACAGATCATCAGGCTGACCAGCGAGCCGACGTTGAGGACGCTCAGGTTTTGCACGCTGCCGTCGCCGGGAATGATGCGTGATTCCAGCGCAAACGCGTGGCTTATCAGTGCGATGACCGCCGAAAGAATGGCCATGCGCCGCCAGCCGCTGTTTTTTTGCAGCAGTCCGGGAATAATCAGCGCGAGGCTGACAGAGTAGGCAACAAGGGCGATCAGTGCGAAAACAGGCATATAGGCATCGACAGTTGTCTTAATAAGAAAGAGAAGCAGTATAACGTTACGTGACGCCTGCTCCAACCGTTGCATAACAACAAAGGCGCCTTCATGTTATACTCCGGCAAAATTCTGTGTATGTGTCGCTCAATGCGGCCCAACGTTTCTACTCAGGCGAGAGACAATGTTTGATAATTTAACCGATCGTTTGTCGCGCACGCTGCGCAACATCAGCGGCCGCGGACGCCTTACTGAAGAGAACATCAAGGAAACGCTGCGCGAAGTGCGCATGGCGCTGCTGGAAGCAGACGTGGCGTTGCCGGTTGTTCGTGATTTTATCAACCGCGTAAAAGAGAAGGCGGTTGGTCATGAAGTTAACAAGAGCCTGACCCCTGGTCAGGAGTTCGTCAAAATCGTTCGTAACGAACTGGTTTCGGCGATGGGCGAAGAGAACCAGGTGCTTAACCTGGCGGCTCAGCCGCCGGCCGTGGTGCTGATGGCGGGCCTGCAGGGTGCGGGTAAAACCACCAGCGTCGGTAAGCTGGGTAAATTCCTGCGCGAAAAGCACAAGAAGAAAGTGCTGGTGGTCTCTGCGGACGTCTATCGCCCGGCGGCGATCAAGCAGCTGGAAACGCTGGCCGAGCAGGTCGGCGTGGACTTCTTCCCGTCCGACGTTGCCCAGAAGCCTGTCGACATCGTTAACGCCGCGCTGAAAGAAGCGAAGCTGAAATTCTACGACGTGCTGCTGGTGGATACCGCCGGTCGTCTGCACGTTGACGAAGCGATGATGGACGAAATCAAGCAGGTGCACGCTTCTATCAACCCGGTAGAGACCCTGTTTGTCGTTGACGCCATGACCGGTCAGGATGCGGCGAATACCGCGAAAGCGTTTAACGAAGCGCTGCCGTTAACCGGCGTGGTGCTGACCAAAGTCGACGGCGACGCCCGCGGCGGTGCGGCGCTTTCTATTCGTCATATCACCGGTAAGCCGATCAAGTTCCTCGGCGTGGGCGAGAAAACCGAAGCGCTGGAGCCGTTCCACCCGGACCGTATCGCCTCCCGTATCCTTGGCATGGGCGACGTGCTGTCGCTGATCGAAGATATCGAGAGCAAGGTCGACCGCGCGCAGGCTGAAAAGCTCGCCAGCAAGCTGAAAAAAGGTGACGGTTTCGATCTGACCGACTTCCTTGAGCAGCTGCGTCAGATGAAAAACATGGGCGGCATGGCAAGCCTGATGGGCAAACTGCCGGGCATGGGCCAGATCCCTGACAACGTTAAATCCCAGATGGATGACAAAGTGCTGGTGCGTATGGAGGCGATCATTAACTCCATGACGCTGAAAGAACGAGCCAAGCCAGAAATCATCAAAGGTTCCCGTAAGCGCCGTATCGCTGCCGGTTGCGGCATGCAGGTGCAGGACGTTAACCGCCTTCTGAAACAGTTCGACGACATGCAGCGCATGATGAAGAAAATGAAGAAAGGCGGCATGGCGAAGATGATGCGCGGCATGAAAGGCATGATGCCTCCCGGTTTTCCAGGGCGTTAATCGCTTTTGAGATTGCTTTTTGCCCGAAAATGAGTAAAATTTTCGGGCTTTTAATATGACACCCGGGCTCCGTTCCTCGATGGGGCCCGGTTGTTTTATTCACACAAGAGGATGTTATGGTAACTATTCGTTTAGCACGTCACGGCGCTAAAAAGCGTCCGTTCTACCAGGTTGTTGTGACTGACAGCCGTAATGCACGCAACGGTCGCTTCATCGAGCGCGTTGGTTTCTTCAACCCACTGGCCTCTGGCGCAGAAGAAGAAACTCGTCTGGATCTGGATCGTATCGCTCACTGGGTTGGCCAGGGCGCTACTGTTTCCGATCGCGTTGCTACGCTGATCAAAGCAGCAAACAAAGCAGCTTAATCTGTCACGGTGGTCATGATGAGCAATAAAGCACCTGTTGAACCGATCGTATTGGGAAAAATGGGTTCTTGCTACGGTATCCGTGGTTGGCTCAGAGTGTTTTCCTCCACTGAAGACGCTGATAGCATTTTTGATTACCAGCCCTGGTTCATCCAGAAAGCCGGTAAGTGGGAAGAGGTCGAGCTGGAAAGCTGGCGTCACCACAATCAGGACATCATCATCAAGCTGAAAGGCATTGACGATCGTGATGCCGCGAATGCGCTGACTAATTGTGAAATTGTCGTGGATTCGTCGCAGTTGCCACAGCTGGAAGAGGGCGACTACTACTGGAAAGACCTTATGGGCTGCCAGGTAGTCACCACTGAAGGTTACAGCCTGGGGAAAGTCATCGATATGATGGAAACCGGGTCAAATGACGTTCTCGTCATTAAGGCAAACCTGAAAGATGCATTTGGCATCAAGGAGCGGCTGGTCCCGTTCCTCGATGGACAGGTTATCAAGAAAGTCGATCTCGCTACTCAAACCATTGAAGTAGATTGGGATCCTGGTTTTTAAATTCTCCGGATAAACGGTAAAAGACGGCGCTATGTGGATTGGCATAATTAGCCTGTTTCCTGAAATGTTCCGCGCGATTACCGATTACGGGGTAACTGGCCGGGCAGTAAAGAATGGCCTGCTGAGCATCCAGAGCTGGAGTCCTCGTGACTTTACTCATGACCGGCACCGTACCGTGGACGATCGTCCTTACGGCGGCGGACCGGGGATGTTAATGATGGTGCAACCCTTACGGGACGCCATTCACACAGCAAAAGCCGCGGCAGGTGAAGGCGCAAAGGTGATTTATCTGTCACCTCAGGGACGCAAGCTTGATCAAGCGGGCGTGAGCGAACTGGCGACGAATCAAAAGCTGATTCTGGTCTGTGGGCGCTACGAAGGGATAGATGAGCGCGTAATTCAAACCGAGATTGACGAAGAATGGTCTATCGGCGATTACGTTCTCAGCGGTGGTGAGTTACCGGCAATGACGCTGATTGACTCCGTCGCCCGGTTTATTCCGGGGGTACTGGGCCATGAAGCTTCGGCAACGGAAGATTCCTTTGCCGATGGATTGCTGGACTGTCCACACTATACTCGTCCTGAAGTGTTAGAAGGGATGGAAGTACCGGCAGTGTTACTGTCTGGAAACCATGCCGAGATACGTCGCTGGCGTTTGAAGCAGTCGCTGGGCCGAACCTGGCTTAGAAGACCTGAACTTCTGGAAAACCTGGCTCTGACTGAAGAGCAAGCAAAGTTGCTGGCCGAGTTCAAAACCGAACACGCGCACCAGCAGCATGAACATGATGGGAAGGCGTAATACGCTCCCGAATATCAGTTTACCCAGGATAAGAGATTAAATTATGAGCAACATTATTAAGCAACTTGAACAAGAGCAGATGAAGCAGGACGTACCTTCCTTCCGTCCAGGTGACACCGTGGAAGTGAAAGTATGGGTTGTTGAAGGTTCCAAAAAACGTCTGCAGGCATTCGAGGGCGTGGTTATCGCTATTCGTAACCGCGGTCTGCACTCTGCATTCACTGTTCGTAAAATTTCCAACGGCGAAGGCGTTGAGCGTGTCTTCCAGACTCACTCTCCGGTAGTTGACAGCATTGCTGTTAAACGTCGTGGTGCTGTACGTAAAGCTAAACTGTACTACCTGCGTGAGCGTACTGGTAAGTCTGCTCGTATTAAAGAGCGTCTGAACTAAGATTCGCTTAAGCGACATCCTGTTAGAAAGGGCTGGCCGAAAGGCTGGCCCTTTTTTTATCCCATCGCACCTCTCGCATTAACCCTTTCGTCATAAATCATTTACAATGCTTGCCTCTTGAATGGAGGGGAAGTGGATAACGTACTGCATCAGCAAAACCGGAAACGCGCAGCGGCATTGACCGCGCTGTTTGCGATCCTGCTGATCGTGGTGGCACCCCTTATCTCCGTCTCGTTGCAGAAAGACCCCATGAGCGCCATGCCGGGCATGCATCATGACATGAGCATGATGTCGATGGACGAGCATCACGGCGATATGCCGCACACGATGCCGGTTGACCATGCGGAAGCCTGTGGCTACTGCGTGCTGTTAGCCCACGTGCCGGGCGTGATGCTCGCGCTGATTGTGCTGCTCAGTATCATGCTGCAAAGGCTTCGTGTGAAGCCGCCGCGTCAGGCGGTCAGCCACTGGCACTTTTTCCCCTGGCTTTACCCTGATACCCGCGCGCCGCCGCCGCAGTCTGCTTTTTCCCTTTAAAAAATATCGATAACTTTCTGCCTTAAAAAGGAAAAGTATGACTACCTGCACTCCGCGCGCGGCATGGGGAAACCTGCTGCGTCGTCTCCATTTCTACGTCGGGCTATTTGTCGGCCCGTTTATCTTCTTCGCCGCGCTGACCGGTACGCTGTACGTGGCGACCCCGCAGCTCGAGAATGCGCTCTACCGGGACGCGCTCCACACGAATTCCGTGGGCGAACCGAAGCCGCTGGCGGAACAAATCGCCACGGCGGAAAAGGCCGTTGGCTCAGATTTGCGTTTGCACGCCGTTCGCCCGGGGCTGGTTGAAGGTGAAACCACCCGCGTGATGTTTGCTGACCCGACGCTGGGGCCCTCGGAAAACCGGGCGATCTTTATCGATCCGGTAAGCCTGGCGGTGCGGGGGGATATGACGGTGTACGGCACCAGCGGGATTTTACCGCTGCGTCAGACCATTGATTATCTGCATACCTCTCTGATGCTGGGCGATATCGGGCGGCTCTATAGCGAACTGGCCGCTTCCTGGATGTGGGTGGCCGCACTGGGAGGGATTGCCCTGTGGTTTTATACCCGACCAAAACGCCGGATTAACAATCGCTTCCAGAACCGCCGTCGGGTGCATGTGACGCTCGGCTGGATATTACTGGGGGGAATGCTGCTCTTCTCTGCAACCGGCCTGACCTGGTCCCAGTGGGCGGGGGGGAATGTTGATAAGCTGCGCGCTGAGTTGAACTGGCTAACCCCGCAGGTGAATACGATGCTATCCGGCGTGCCGGAGAGCGTGGATGAGCACGCCGAACACCGTGGCCATCACGGCGGAATGGTGATGCCGGAAATGGCGATGGATCTGACTCGGTTTGACGGTGTGTTAAGCGCGGCGCGTAAAGCGGGGATTGATGCCAACAGGCTGGAGATCCGCCCGGCGAAAACAATGGATCGCGCATGGACAGTGACGGAAATCGACCGCAGCTGGCCGACTCAGGTGGACGCCGTTGCGGTTGATCCCGGTACGATGCAGATCCTCGACAGAACCCGATTCGAGGACTTCCCGCTCATGGCAAAACTGACCCGCTGGGGCGTGGATTTCCATATGGGGATCTTATTCGGGCTGGTGAATCAGCTGCTGCTCGTTGCTTTCGGCCTTGCCCTGTGCGTGCTTATCATCTGGGGATACCGGATGTGGTGGATGCGTCGTCCGGCACAGTCGGCAATGAATCCGGTGCAGACGCTTACTCAGAGCTGGCTGGCGCTGTCAGGATGGGGAAGAGGTGTTACCGTGGTCATCAGCGCACTGCTGGGGCTGGCTTTGCCGGTGATGGGCGTGAGTCTGGCGCTGTTTGTTCTGATTGACTGGCTGCGCTGGCGAGCGGCAACAGGCGTGTCGCTCACCGAATCATCCGCTAAATAATCCTATGGCGCGCTGATAACCACTGACACCCGGCGGTTTTCAGCGCGCCCTTGTGCAGTGCTGTTGCTCGCAATCGGATATTTTTGGCCTAATCCCCGGGTGGAGAGATTGCTGCGCGGGATATTCGCGCCTTTCGCCCAGGCGTCGGCCACGGCATTGGCGCGTTTTAACGACAGGGCTTCGTTGTAGCTTGCTTCACCGTAATTATCGGTATGACCGTCCATTCGCGCGTGATTCAGGCCAGTTTTCGCCAGACGAGAGGCCATGGACTGGATCTGTGTTTCACTTTCCGGACGCAGTCTGGCGTCATTCTTATCAAAGAGGATGGTGTCCGACATACCAAGCGACCAGTCGCCGTTCAGTTCGTTAAAACCGTATGACTTCATCGCCGCGATTTGCTCAGGAGTAAATTTGCCCTGGGGCGGCGACTGACAGCCTGCCAGAACCAGTGAGGCCATAACTAACGGCGCGAAGTAACGTTTTAACATAGTGTATCCTTTCTAACTTATTGTTTTCGTACGCTGGTTTTTAACCTGGTACATGTTGCGGTCAGCCCTCTCCAGTAATGCTTCCACGGAAGCATTTTCCCACGCCAGAGCAAAGCCAATGCTGAGTGACATCGATGCTTTTTGTCCGTTATGCAGATCAAACGGACGGATAAACTGCTGCGCTAGCGCAGCACAAATGTGTTGAACCTCTGGTTCAGAATGCACCCCGTACAGCACCATGGCAAATTCGTCACCGCCAAGGCGGTAGGACTGATGGCGTTTATCGCCAAATTCCACCATCCTGCTGGCGACTTCAATCAGCACGCAGTCTCCTGCCGCGTGTCCCCAGGTGTCGTTAATAAACTTAAAATTATCACCGTCGAGGAAGAGCAGGGCCGAGTTTGTTTTTGCCGAGGGGTCATTCATTAATGCCGCAATACTGTTACGAAACGCAGCGCGGTTAGCAAGACCGGTGAGCGGGTCGTGCATGGCGGTACGAAGCAGTTGAGCGTTTTTCGCCTGGAGCTTAAGCTGCCACTCCTCCATCTCGTCCAGCAGGCTGTTGAAGTCTTCTCCAAACTGATGGAATTCTTCAATGCGCCCATCTTTCACCCGACGGGAAAAGTTGCGATTGGTGCGGACGTCATGCACAACGTCGGTGATATTTTGCAGCGCAGTGACCATGCCGCGGTGCAGAGACTGGGTAATGGTGAGCGCGACGACGGTTGCAAAAAGAATACAGCCGGTGAGGACGGCAAACGACATCCAGATGAAATGGCTGATAAGGCTGTCACGCGCGGTAAGACGTATTTCACCTATCTTCGCGCCGTTGTGCAGGATGGGCTGCGCAACCGGAACGGGGAAAAGCCAGCGGCTGACCAGCGCCCCCAGCGTGTCGTTATTATCCTTCGGGTTCCAGGACCAGTAGGCAAAGCGCTTTTTATGCCCGTTGATGACTTCTGCTGCGGCAAACTGCCCCTGCTTACCCAGCGCAGCGAGCGTTTCGTTGGCCGCCAGTGAATCGTTGAAAACCAGAGAGGCTTCAAGGCTGTGGCTCATTGTGGCGCCGGTTAATTCGAGATTTTTTTGCGCGTATTGTTTTAATGTTACGACCGAGGCAAAACAGAGCAACAGCCATATTAACGTCATTGTGATGATGACGCTTATCATGCTGTTTCGCCTCAGCGTTCTTTTAAACGTCGGACGCTGCGTCGAGATGAAATCTTTATCCATGCTGCTTATTCCGTGCAAGCATCAATACATCCGGGTTAACCCTGACGCCACTGCGTGTCAACGCATCCAGATTGACGGAAAATCGCACCTGGCCACGATCGATTATCAGGCAAAAGGCGCTGCCAATAACACATTCCGGATTTTGCTCTGAGATTAATAGCAATGCTCTGCCCTGATATTGACTTATTAATTCAAGTTGTTTCGCAGGTGGTTCAGTCCCGAAATAAACAGCATCGCATGTCGCGGCCAGGGCTTCCCGATCGTTACGTACAATAACGGGGGTATAAGGTAACTCGTTATGCCCCTGGTCTTCGCTGAGCGCGTGCGTATAGTGAGAAGTGGCATAGATGCAGAGTTTAGGCTGACCGGAAAGCGACGGCCATCGCGTATAGCTCACTATGCCTGAGACAATAGAACGTACCGATTTATCTGTATCCGTGAGCGCGCCTGCCATCGCCGGGCCCACCATAAGGAACAGCATTAGCACCAGAGTGAGTCGGAACAAAGAGTTCAAGTATAAATTTCTCACCAGAATCCGCCGTACCGCTCCGGAAATAGATGTCCTTAAGAGTTGCGGGCAGAATACCATTGTTTATCAGAACCGTCATTATGTCAGAAATAGCCCATGGCTGACCTAAGCTAAATCCTACAGTTGTTTATTTTCCAAAGAATAAAAGCAGACTTAATTAAGCCTGCTGGAACGCATACTTTCATCCATTCCTTTTTGCCATGACGCATGCAGTTTCGCTGCATTTTCAACAGTATCACAACTGGCTGGATAAGATTTGCCCGCTAATCCCCATGCATGAATAAAGCCTTCTTCACACACTTTCTTCTGACCATCAGCATAGCCGCGAAGATATTCATTACGATCGACGTGGGGGTCGTTAAAACTATCGGCCAGGGTCTGGTTATCTTTAACCGGCAGGCCATTTATGGCGTCTTCTTTACCCGCGCTGAACCAGTCCGGGCTCGTCCAGTTGGGCTGGAAAGTGTAAGGATTAATCTGGCAGCCCGATAAAAACAGCGACAGCAGGACGAAAGCAATCGATCGCATAACCCTTCTCCTTTTTCTTCAGCATAGCCTGGCGGGAGAAATTTAGAGTGTAATTTAAACTTTACGATTTTAGCGGCTGATTTTTGCCTTTATTGTGCCAATGTAAACTAATGTGTACGTATTTTGGATTGAAATGTTTACTTTTTATGGTATCGTGGTTTCACCTCACTGAGGAAAACAACTATCGCAAACGAGCTTTACAGGATCGCTATCATGCAAAAAGACGCGCTGAACAACGTACATATCACTGACGAACAGGTTTTGATTACCCCGGATCAGCTGAAAGCGGAGTTTCCGCTGAGCGCCGCGCAGGAGGCTCAGATCGAGCACTCTCGCCAGACCATTTCTGACATTATCGCCGGCCGCGATCCGCGCCTGCTGGTGGTTTGTGGTCCTTGCTCTATTCACGATCCTGAAACCGCCATTGAGTATGCGCGTCGATTTAAAGCATTAGCGGAGGAGGTCAGCGATAGCCTCTACCTGGTGATGCGCGTCTATTTTGAAAAGCCACGTACGACGGTTGGCTGGAAAGGATTGATCAACGATCCGCACATGGATGGCTCGTTTGATGTGGAAGCAGGCCTGAAGATTGCGCGTCGCCTGCTGGTGGAACTGGTCAGCATGGGGCTGCCGCTGGCAACCGAAGCGCTGGATCCAAACAGCCCGCAATACCTGGGCGATCTGTTTAGCTGGTCTGCAATTGGTGCGCGTACGACTGAATCGCAAACCCACCGTGAGATGGCGTCTGGCCTGTCGATGCCGGTTGGCTTTAAAAACGGTACCGATGGCAGCCTGGCGACGGCGATCAACGCCATGCGCGCCGCCGCCATGCCGCACCGCTTTGTTGGGATCAACCAGGCGGGCCAGGTGTGCCTGCTGCAAACGCAGGGCAACCCGGACGGTCATGTGATCCTGCGCGGCGGTAAAGCGCCAAACTACAGCCCTGCGGACGTGGCGCAGTGTGAAAAAGAGATGGAACAGGCGGGACTGCGTCCGGCACTGATGGTAGATTGCAGTCATGGTAATTCGAATAAAGATTACCGTCGCCAGCCAGCGGTTGCGGAATCCGTGGTCGCACAGATCAAAGACGGAAACCGTTCGATTATCGGCCTGATGATTGAGAGCAACATTCATGAAGGTAATCAGTCATCAGAACAGCCGCGCAGCGCGATGAAGCACGGCGTCTCCGTGACGGATGCCTGCATCAGCTGGGAAACCACCGATGCGCTGCTGCGTGAGATCCATAAAGATTTAAGCGGCCAGCTGGCGACGCGTCTGGCTTAAGAGGGTAGTTATGGTTGCTGAATTGACCGCACTGCGCGATCAAATTGATGAAGTGGATAAGGCGCTGCTGGACCTGCTGGCGCGCCGCATGGCGCTTGTTGCCGAAGTCGGTGAGGTGAAAAGCAAATACGGCCTGCCGATTTACGTCCCGGAGCGCGAAGCATCAATGCTGGCCTCCCGTCGTAAAGAGGCACAGGCGCTGGGCGTTTCGCCGGATTTGATTGAAGATGTTCTGCGTCGCGTGATGCGGGAATCCTATTCCAGCGAAAACGACAAGGGCTTTAAAACCCTCTGTCCGTCCCTGCGTCCGGTGGTGATTGTTGGCGGAGCAGGGCAGATGGGACGTCTGTTCGAGAAAATGCTGACGCTTTCTGGCTATCAGGTGCGCATTCTGGAAAAAGAGGACTGGGCACAAGCACCGGAACTGATGAAAGATGCCGGAATGGTTATCGTCAGCGTGCCGATCCACGTGACGGAGCAGATCATCGGGAAGCTTCCTCCTTTACCAAAAGACTGCATTCTGGTGGATCTGGCTTCCGTTAAAAACGGTCCTCTGCAGGCGATGCTGGCTGCGCATACGGGCCCGGTGCTCGGGCTGCACCCGATGTTTGGCCCGGACAGCGGCAGCCTGGCAAAGCAGGTGGTGGTTTACTGCGACGGCCGTCAGCCTGAAGCCTATCAATGGTTCCTGGAACAGATTCAGGTCTGGGGCGCGAGGCTGCACCGCATCAGCGCGGTCGAGCACGATCAGAACATGGCGTTCATTCAGGCGCTGCGCCACTTTGCGACCTTTGCCTACGGTCTGCATCTGGCGGAAGAGAACGTGCAGCTTGAACAGCTGCTGGCGCTCTCTTCACCGATCTATCGTCTTGAGCTGGCGATGGTCGGGCGTCTGTTTGCGCAGGATCCCCAGCTTTACGCCGACATCATCATGTCGTCTGAAAATAATCTGGCGCTGATCAAGCGCTACTATCAGCGCTTTGGCGAAGCCATTACGCTGCTGGAGCACGGAGACAAGCAGGCGTTTATCGACAGCTTCCGCAAAGTGGAGCACTGGTTCGGCGATTACGCCACGCGTTTCCAGAGTGAAAGCCGCACGCTGTTGCGCCAGGCAAATGACAGTCGCCAGTAATCCAATGATGTATATACTGAAAGCCAGCAATGCTGGCTTTTTTCATTTTGGGGAACTGTCATGGCTGAACCGCAGCTGCTGTTGAACTACACCGGGCATCTGCCCGAATGCCCGACGTGGAGCGCAGAAGAAAATGCGCTTTACTGGGCTGATATTCTGGAAGGGGAGATCCACCGCTACCACCTGCCGACGGCGGAACATACCGTGCTCTCTTTCCACGAGGAGGTGGGCTGTTTCGCGCTGCGCGAGCAGGGTGGTTTTATCGTTGCGATGCGCACGGGCATCTGGCTGACCGATAAACACGGACTGCTGCGCCGCAAGGTGTGTGATAACCCCTCTAACCCGCAGCTGGCGCGTTTTAACGATGGGGGCACCGACTATCAGGGCCGGTTCTATGCGGGCACGTTCTGGGGGCCGGGAGATTACAACGGCGCCCTGCTGATGCGCATCGACAACGACCTGACGCCGAAAGTGATCCAGTGCGATATTCATGGGCACAACGGCTTAGCGTTTACCCCGGATAAACAGTGGATGTTTACCTCAGACACGCCAAACGGCGTAATTTACCGCACGCCGCTTAACGAGCAGGGCGAACCCGGCAGGCGTGAGGTATTTCGTCAGTTTAAAGAGGGCGAGGGGATACCGGACGGTGCGGCGATGGATGTGGAAGGCTGCTACTGGAGCGCGCTGTTTGACGGCTGGCGTATCGCGCGTTTTTCTCCACAAGGGGAGCAACTGGAAGAATACCGCATGCCGGTGCGTTGCCCAACGATGGTCTGCTTTGGCGGCGATGATATGAAAACGCTGTTCATTACCACCACGCGGGAAAATATGGATGCGGAGGAGGTGGCGAAGTATCCGCTTTCCGGAGCCATCTTCACCCTGCCGGTGAGCGTGGCAGGGATGAAGAAAAACCGTTTTATCGAACGTTAGATCGGATCGACCGGAACGACGTTTTCGCTCGGGTAGCAGCCCAGCACCTTCATGGAACGCGTGATCTCGCCCAGCTCGCGCAGGGCTTTCTGCATGGAAGCAGACTCGAGGTTGGCCTGGATATCAAGGTAGAACATCTCTTCCCACGGATTACCGTGGATTGGGCGTGATTCCAGCCTGGTCATGATCAGATTGTGATTACGCAGCACCAGCAGGGCTTCAACCAGCGCACCGGCCTGTTGGCCGGTGGCCATCAGCAACGTGGTCTTGGCCGGTACCTGGTCAGACACATTGATTGCCTTGCGGGCCAGCACCACGAAGCGGGTAATATTTTGCGTCTGGTTCGCCAGGTTGCGTTCCAGCACCTGTAAACCATACAGCGCGCCGCCCGCTTCGCTGCCCAGCGCCGCAACGTTGGGGGAGTTAGCCTGGGCCACTTTTTCCATTGCCGCCGAGGTGCTTTCGGTGTACTCAATTTTCCAGTTCGGATAGCGGTTCAGGAACTGGCTGCACTGCTGGAACGGCTGCGGGTGGCTGTAGACCGTTTCGATCGTGTTCAGGTCCGTTGAGCCGGAGACCAGCACGCAGTGATCGATAGGGATCGTCAGCTCGCCGACCAGCGACAGGCTGGTGTGCTGGAGCAAATCGTAGACGTCGTTGATGGCGCCGGAGCTGGTGTTTTCAATCGGCACCACGGCGTAATCCGCCTGGCCGGTCTCGACCTGGTTAAAAATGTCGGCAAACTTCGCGCAGCCGCTCTCGATAAACTCTTCAAAATGGCGTGCGGCATACTGACGTGCGGCCAGGTGAGAATAGGAGCCCTTTGGCCCGAGGAAAGCGATACGCGCAGAGTGCGGATTGGTTTTATTGAGGTGCTGCTGGAGTAGCGCTTGCTGGGTCAGAACGGAGTCTTCGATGATGAGCTGGAACAACCGGGTGATGTAGTGGGCATCGAGATGATGCGCTTTGCCGAGCTGAATGAGACGTTCCAGCAGATCCCGCTCGCGGTCGATATCACGGACCGGACGATGGGAGTCCAGCTTGGCTTTGCCCACTTCAACGGCGAGGGCGCGACGTTCGGCCAGCAGCGCCAGTAATTTTTCATCCAGCGCGCTGATTTTTACTCGCAGATCCAGTAACGGGTTTTCCGGTGTCATAGTGTTGCCTGTCTCATTTTATCGTTATCAATAAAAAAGGCCCCCCGGTGTGGGAGGCCTTGTTGTTCGTCTTCGCATTCTTTATCACACGACGAAACGCCTCCCGTTCAGGGGAAGGTAAAAAAGAATGCGAAGAAGAACGGAGTAAGTTTCATAGAGTCATCCTGTGATTGATACCGTTAAAGTACCCGTACTGTTTTCACCCTGTCAATAAAAAACGCGCCCGAAGGCGCGTTGGCGGTACACTCAATTTAAAGGATTACTCTTCTTCAACTTCTTCCGCGAAGCTGGCGTCTTTCACCGACGTTGTGGCGCGACGGGCTTCACCTTTGTGTTGCACTTTATTGAGCTGCCGTTCCAGCTTGTTGATCAAATCGTTGATTGCGGTGTACATATCCTCATGTTTTGCGCTGGCGACCAGATGGCCGTTTGGAGTATTGATAGTTGCGTCAGCGATGAAACCCTGGGGCTCCTTGGACAGGATGATATGTGGATTAATCAAATGTGTTTGCCATTTATCCAGTTTGGCGAGACGGTCTGCGACGTGCTGGCGAATTGCCGGAGTAATTTCCATTTGTTTACTGGTAATGTTCATTGTCATAAATTTTACCTCTTGTCTTTCCGTCTTGGTGATTCCAGCATACCCGACCTAATGTCAAAATGTGTGATTTAGATCACGTTATTTTGTCGGTTTTTGTCAGTGAATCTTTTTTGTGAGGCAGGGCAGGAAGAGATGAGATTTACCTTGTGGAAGGTACGAATTGCGGTCATAGTTGACGGGATGTGTTGAGGCTAAAGCGCTTCAGCGGATGTCTGAATTGAATAAAGAAACGGCAGCCTTCGGGCTGTAATGCCAGTCAGTTAAGCAACTGACTGGCTTTTTTTCGGGGCTGTGGGGTATCTCCAGGGCCTTTCCTTTACC
>NZ_JADBRF010000016.1:0-136272 GCF_014930485.1 Enterobacter cloacae complex sp. P47BA
AATTTAAGTTTGATGCTCGTGAATTAAACTTCGTAATGAATTACGTATGTTCACTCAGAGACTTGGTATTCATTTATTGTCCGAAGACATTAAGAATCCATGTCACTTTGAGTGCCCACACAGATTGTCTGATAAATTGTTAAAGAGCAGTGCAACGCGGCTTTCGCTCACCGTTGCGAGGTGGCGTATATTACGCTTTCCTCTTTCAGAGTCAACCCGTTATTTCAGGATTTTTTCTCTTCAACCGACCGGGTTAACTGTGAAGTGATTCACATCCGCCGTGTCGATGGAGGCGCATTATAGGGAGTTCTCCGCAGCCCGCAACAGAAAAGTTGCAAAAAAATGACTGACTGATGCATTCCCCAGCAAAACCCCGCCTTATACCCTTTTACGCACAGACTTATCCACAATTACAGCAAGATCCTGATGCGATCCTGCGAACTGAAAGAGAAGATCAACTATACTAGCGGCAAATATTCTTCTCCGCAGAGCTCCCCCTGATGAATACACAACGCCTGCCTCGCGACTGGCGCCTCCCTACGGCCGGATTGATGCTGCTGACCATCCTCTTCACCGCTTTTACGCTGCATACGCACTGGAACGCCTTTATCCAGTGGTGCCTTGCCACGCAGATTACGCTGCACCGTTATCTGGTGATGTATCTACTGCAGCTTAATAACAACCAGTACAGCGGTGGATTATGGCTCTTAACAGGCGCTTTCTTTTATGGCGTCCTTCACGCCATCGGGCCGGGGCACGGGAAGTTCATCGTGACAACCTACCTGAGCACAAATAAGGAGAGCGAACTGGCCGCACGCACCGTTCCCTTTCTTGGCAGCCTGATGCAGGGCGTCAGCGCCATTCTGTTTGTCTTTATTCTGGCAGTAGGATTTAACCTCGCGTCAGGGGATATCAGCACCAGCCGCTGGTATGTCGAGAAGATAAGCGCCGTGCTGATTGGCGCGTTTGGTGCTTTCATCATTTACCAGGCGCTGAAAAGCCTGCGGCCTCAAAGAATGAGGATCTCAGCCATCACTCCCCTTCATCAGCACGATGAACACTGTGGCTGTGGTCATCACGGCGTGGGCGCAGATCTGACACAAGGTGACTGGAAAACGCGTCTGGGCGTTATTCTGGCGATTGGCGCACGTCCGTGCAGCGGTGCAATCATGATTCTGATGTTTTCGAACGCGCTGGGCATTGTCACCTGGGGAATGGCGGCCGTTATGACCATGTCTTTAGGAACGGCACTCTCTATTATGGGGCTATCACTGGCGGTTCGTTATGCCCGTGAACGCACGGTGGCATGGTTCGGGGGAGATAGCGCGTTCAGATGGCTGGTACCGGCAGTTAAAATTGCCGGAGGTATCATCCTGATCCTGTTCGCGACCGTCCTGTTCCTGACCGTCATCCCCATTAGCGCCAACGGCGACTACATCGCCGCCGGATGCTAATAAAAGAAAACCCGCCGTTGGCGGGTTTCTTTATTACTCGTTAATGCGTGGATGTTGATCAACAAGACGGGAGCGTTTCTTCTGCAGCTCTTCAATCTCTGCGTCGATATCCTCAATTTTCTGCTCAACGTTATCGTAATGCTCGCGCAGGATTTCTTTCGCTTCCTGAATATCAGATGCCGCAGGCGTCGCCCCTTTCAGAGGACGGTTCGCCGTCTCCTTCATGGTCAGGCCGGTCGCCAGGCCGACTACCGCAATAACCATCAGGTAGTAGGCAGGCATCATCAGGTTCTGCGTGCTTTCCACCAGAGAGGCGGCAAGCGTAGGCGTCAGGCCGGCAATCAGAACGGAGATGTTGAACGCCGCCGCCAGCGCACTATAACGAATGTGCGTCGGGAACATCGCAGGTAATGTGGATGCCATCACCCCGATAAAGCAGTTCAGGATCACCGCCAGCATCAGCAGACCCGCGAAAATCAGACCCAGCACGTTACTGTTGATCAGAATAAACGCCGGGATCGCCAGCGCGAACAGCGCTACGCTACCCAGGATGATAAACGGTCGACGGCCAAAGCGGTCGCTCAGCAGACCCATAATCGGCTGTACAAACAGCATACCCACCATGATGGCGATAATAATCAGTACGCCGTGATCTTCCGAGTAGTGCAGGTTATGCGACAGATAGCTCGGCATGTAGGTCAGCAGCATGTAGTAAGTGACGTTGGTGGAAATCACCAGACCAATACAGGTCAGCAGGCTGCGCCAGTGCTTTGTCGCAATCTCTTTAAAGGACACTTTCGGGCCGTCCTGCAACCCTTCGCGGTCGCCCTGCTCCAGTTTCTCAACGTGCTGCTGGAACGCAGGTGTCTCTTCCAGCGCATGTCGCAGGTAAAGACCGATAATACCCAGCGGGAGCGCGATAAAGAACGGGATACGCCAGCCCCAGTCGAGGAAGTTCTCCTCACCGACCACGGTTGAAATCAGAACCACGACGCCCGCGCCCATCACAAACCCGGCAATCGAACCGAAGTCCAGCCAGCTACCCATGAAGCCGCGCTTACGGTCAGGGGAATACTCCGCGACGAAGATCGACGCCCCGGTATACTCGCCCCCGACGGAGAAGCCCTGCGCCATCTTACAGAGCAACAGCAGAATAGGTGCCCAGATGCCGATCGTGGCATAGGACGGTATTAGGCCGATACAGAACGTACTGATCGACATAATGACAATGGTGATAGCGAGTATTTTCTGGCGACCGTATTTGTCACCGAGCATACCGAAGAACAGACCACCCAGCGGGCGGATCAGGAAAGGAACGGAGAATGTACCCAGCGCGGCAATCATCTGCAGGCTTGGGTCAGCACCGGGGAAGAACACTTTACCTAATGCATAGGCAACAAAGCCGTAGACACCGAAATCGAACCATTCCATCGCATTACCGAGCGAGGCGGCGGTGATCGCTTTACGCAGTTTAGCGTCATCAATAATGGTGACGTCGCGAAGCGTAATGGGTTTAACCTTTTTCCTTCTTAGCATAGCTTTCCTCGTAGACTTAGCCCTGTCCGTTCCACAGCCAACTCGCACTCTGTGAACCCGAGATCCGCTCCGTGCGAACCTCCATCTTCAAGCGTAGCAGGTTTACTTACATTGACGTTTTCCGTCGATACAACCGAACCTGTTGACGCCTGTCTGGGCAGTTAATGACCTTTTTACCCTACCAGCGTTTATATTTGTGATCAACTTCACACATATATTTATACTGCGTCAGGTGAAGACAGTTTTTTGTCAACTACCGCAAATAAGTACTTTCTCAACCTTCCAGAGCCCCCATTTTCGCCCTCATCCTTTTTCTTTTCCCAACAGAATAAAAAGCCATATTTTTTACAAGAGATTTACATAAATTTTCAGCTCTCACAACGCGCCGTAAAGTTTACATTCAATATGTGATGAAGATAACTAAAACACCGTTTTATTTTCATTGAATCAATATTCCATCGATCGCATGATAATTCCTGAAACATAGCGACGCATGTTTTCTGACGAGAGGAAACGAGAGCGCTAACTGAATTTCGGTGCAGGGTTATCACAAACCAATCATCAAGAGCACCCTTCATCAAATTGAATTTATTGATTTTTTTATTCGCACCTGCCGCTCACCATGAGAGGCGAAATTGTGAGGGTTAGAGATGAAGATTAAAGCCACGATAGAACGCATACCGGGGGGTATGATGCTGGTGCCGCTGGTACTCGGTGCTATTCTGAATACATTAGCACCTGAAACCGGGGCTTATTTTGGTGGTTTCACAAAGGGGATGATTACGGGTACCGTTCCCATCCTGGCGGTCTGGTTCTTTTGTATCGGCGCATCCATTAATTTGCGGGCAACCGGTACCGTATTACGCAAATCCGGAACGCTGGTGATAACCAAAATAGCGGTTGCCTGGGTGGTCGCAATGATATGCGCGATGTTCATTCCTGAAAATGGAATTCAGACCGGTTTCTTCGCCGGGTTATCCGTCCTGGCGATTGTCTCGGCGATGGACATGACCAACGGCGGGCTGTATGCCAGCCTGATGAACCAGTACGGAACCAAAGAGGAGTCCGGCGCGTTTGTTTTGATGTCTCTGGAGTCCGGCCCGCTCATGACGATGCTGATCCTGGGGTCCGCTGGCCTGGCTTCTTTTGAGCCCCATCATTTTGTCGGCGCGATCCTGCCATTCCTGATCGGCTTCGCGCTGGGCAATCTGGATCACGATCTGCGTGATTTCTTCAGCAAAGCCACGCCGGTGCTGATCCCATTCTTTGGCTTTGCGCTGGGTAACACCATCAACCTGAACGTGATTCTGGATACGGGACTGCTGGGGATTGTGCTGGGTGTCGCGGTTATCATCATCACCGGTATTCCGCTGATCATTGCTGACCGCGTAATCGGGGGAGGAAACGGCACGGCGGGCGTCGCCGCCTCTTCAGCCGCAGGCGCTGCCGTTGCAAACCCGGTGATTATCGCCCAGATTAACCCGGCCTTCGAACCGGTGGCCGCGTCCGCGACGGCACTGGTTGCCGCCAGCGTAATTGTCACCGCAATCCTGGTGCCCATCATCACGGCGCTATACGCGAAACGCTACGGAAATGTGCAAGAGATCCCGCCTGAACCGAAACCGATAGAAATGAATCACTAACACACCGCGCCAGCCATCCTCTCTCCCCTGGGGGGAGAGGGTCAGGATGAGGGGTTCAACCAAAAATCTCTTCCACCATTGCATCCACCAGCCGTTTTGCCGAACACAGCCTCGGCATACCCAGCGCGACGGTCTGCCAGTTTTGCGTCACTGACCAACTCACCGGGTGTATATCCGCCTGACACCAGTCGCCCAGCCAGCCCAGCATGTCTTTGTGATCGATTAAACCCGCCGAAGCGGGTGTGGTCAGCCATTGATGATAGAAATGGCGCGTTGTGGGAGACGCATTGATGCCCTGCGCGAGGTAGTTGGCGGCCATGCTGCGTAAATTATCCTTGAGCATTGCCGACACATCATTGTTCGCCAGACGGCAGGCATCGCCAAATGCTCCCCAGCGCAGCTCTTCCAGAACAATGAAGCAGCGCCCGGCCAAAGACCAGCCATCATAGTGACCGGCTCGCCAGCGGGTGAAAATTTGTTCACTGTGCTCGCCCGCCTGTACCGTCAGTCCACGCTGGGTCAGCGCCTTTTCTTTATAGGCGGCACGTTGGGTAAAATGAGAGGAGAGCTCCGCATACTGTTCAAGCAGGCCGGGAGATGGCTGAGCGCGCAGGTGAGCCTGCTGGCACAGTGCAGTCAGTTTATCGGCCATCAGCGTCAGCGCAAGATGGCCTGGATCCAACATGCCGGCGAGTTTTTCCGCCAGCCCCAGACGCAGGGCCGCGTTCTCGTTAAGCATTCCCGCCATCGCCCAGGGCCGTAGCCGGGTATGCGTCATGATCTCCTGAGTCAAACGTTCACGAAACTGCAGCTGCTGCGGCCCCAGATGGGGATGGCGCGCCGCGTCCACGCCCTGCACAAGATCGACCATAAACCTGGGATGAATACACTCCAGCGTCCGCCCGGGACCGTCCAGTAGCTGTGTTGTCATGGTTGCTCTGCTGCGAATAGAGTTTGAATGTCATCGCGTAACAGTCGGGTGTCTTCCTGAATCCACGTCGCAGTCGTAATGCTTTGCTTCAACAGCTGGCTGAGCGCTCGGGTTGAATGCTCATTTTGTTGACGCACTGCGAGGCTATCACGCAAGCTTTCCTGTAACCCGGTCAGGCATAACGAAAATTCTGCAAAGAACGTCGCCATTCCGGCCGTAACAGAGACATCGACCTGCGCGGACAAAGCTTTACGTATTTGTTCACAAAACTGATCAATATGTTGCTTAAATTTGTCATGCAGTTGCGCAATGTCGATAACATAGTGCGTGCGCGTGACCACGTACTCATCCCAGCCCCAGCCTGGATTATTGAGCCAACGCGAAACGGTTTCACGCATACTGCTCCCGGCGGAAAGTTGACCTGCCGGGCGGTTATCCTGTGCAATGGCATCGTTAAACAGTGCCCGCGTATTGAAGTCAAGCTGGTTTGCCTGAAAAGCCGGGAAGCTGATCCGCGCCCGGAAGCCAGCATGGCTCAGATGCTCTTTTATACGCGTTTCAATGGGGCGGATAGCGTCATTCAGCGAGCGCGCCAGCGTAGATTCCAGCTGATCGAAGCGTAACGCCAGCTCCCGGGCAATTTTTGCCTGCGCATCCAGCATGATGAGTTCACAGGAGGAGCGAATTTTACTCAGGACGATCTGCGCCTGACCTTCATCATCCAGAACCAGTGGTTCCCGCTCTTGCAGTTTGTCACTGCGGGGATTCAGCCGCTCAATACCTGCCAAATCAAGAATATTTTGAGTGCTGAACACATGGCCCACTGCCTGGTGAAGCGCCGATTTTTCGGCCTCCATAAAGTCCGCGGTCGCGTTCAGCGCCTGGTCAACTTCATGTTTCACCTCATCGCTCACCGCGCTCTGGCGCGTCTGCAGCAGCGCCATATCCTCTTCAAGACGCGCGATGTTCAGTTCCAGCCCCTCAAAGGCCACCGTCAGCCCCTGATAGCGGAAGTCGAGATACTCCCGGGCATTTTGCGCGTAGTTGAGCAGCTTATGCGAGGCCGAGCGCAGCGCGAATAGCGAGGCATTGGCATAGGCGGCGTAAATCAGTTTGCGTATCGGCTGTTCAAACAGCGAATCTTCCCAGAGCAAATCGGCTGCGTGACGGATATGGTTTATATCGTCCAGGTCCGCCGAACGCCAGCGGCGTCCGAGTGCGGCTTCGGCAAAATCCTGCACCCAGGGCTGCTCCTGATGATCCGGCAGGCGTCCACGGGCATTCATCTCGTTGCGGGCGCGGTTTGCCAGATACGCCCACATAGAGGAAACAGGGTAGATCTGGCCAGGCGAAATAGTGCCTTTCATTAAGGTACCGGAGATCATCGCCCTGACCTGCTCTTCATCGTCGCTATTGCGATCCTTCTGGTCGAATTTATTCACCAGCGCATACAGAGGCACTGATTTCCCCGCAACCGAAATAGCCTGACGGACCTCTTCATCAGAAATAGATTTAAGCTGGGTATAATCCATCACCGCCAGCACCGCCGACGCGCGGGCTAGCTGTTCGCTAAGCATTTTTTGCAGATGCGGTTGTCCGGCCTCATTGGGGCCGGGGGTATCGAGCAGCGTCAGCTGCCCGAGGTGCGCATCCAAACCCGCAAGATGCACGAACTCCACTTCAATCACCGGAATATGTTCGATGGCCGCGTATTCGGAGAACGGAAACGCCACGCCCAGCGCCTGGGAGAGCCTCACCAGGTCATTGAGACTTTTCAGGCAATGAAATATTGGCTGCGCCCCGAGATGATGCTTTTCAAAGGCCTCGCCTTTCTCAATACGCTCCAGCAGCGTATTCATGTCCTTATCAATTTCCAGTTGCAGAGCCAGCTTGCCGCGATCGTAATCGCCAAGCTTTTTCTGCAGCAGGTGAATCAAATCATCAATAGGAGAGACATGTGAGAAGTGGAGCACCGGCTCTTTTTGGCCTGGCGTATGACGGATCAGCGTAGGCAGCGCCGTCATTGGGCGGTTGCGGTTCGGCAACACTTCGGTACCCACAATGGCATTAATGGTGGTCGATTTCCCCGCTTTCATCGTGCCAACGATAGCCAGAACCATTTCCAGACGTGTTATTTTGCGTAATTCATTATTCAGCGTTGCCTGCTGCGCTTCGACGCCTCGCGCACTAAAATGCAAAGGCAGCACGTTGTTCTTTTCACCTGTAATAGCAGCCGTCGTGCTCTCCAGCTTCGCTGTCGGCATTGTTTTCAGAGTATCGAGATTTTGCAGGGCAAGCTGTAACAAACGCTCAGCTTCCTGACTTAATTCAAAAATGGTCTGTGTGTGCATGATAAAAGCCTTTCCTTAACGCAAATTTATTACTTTTATTAAGCCACTTGTATTAATTATGATGTTCAGGCTTATATGATCACGTGTGGAAAACATGTTCACCAAAATATAACTAATTGAAGATAATCAGAAATAAATGGCTATCCCTGCATGGCGTGTAAAGCTCTCCTCAAGGCCTGAAAGCCAAAAGATAAAAAGCCTGGCCCATTTTAAGAAGCTTCAGGATATATCATCATTATTTACCCACCTAAAAAGAGAGGGATAGGCCGCCAACATAAGAAATGCATGGCAGTAAAGTTCGAAGATAAATAACAATGCGTTGCTTCACCTTATCCGAAATGAAGGTGCGTAGCAATTTGCCGCAATAAAATATTCGATATATTTAGCGACTTCTCTTTCCACCGTGTTAATGACGTTAGCATCGCTTAGCTGACTGACAGTAAGTGTCACTCGCAACACATTTTCTGCGTTTTTTAAATTCACAATAGCACCGACAAAAGTGTGGATTTGCGTTATACTTGCCGCCTTTTTCGGCACTCTGCCGTCATTTAGCTGGCACTTTCCAGCGCGTTAACACTTTTGAGGATACCGACATGCAACTCCCACACTGCCCAAAATGCAATTCTGAATACACATACGAAGATAATGGCATGTTCATCTGCCCGGAATGTGCACACGAATGGAATGATGCCGAGCCAGCGCAGGACGCTGATGCACTGATCGTCAAAGATGCCAACGGTAATCTGCTGGCGGATGGCGACAGCGTCACCGTGGTGAAAGATCTTAAGGTGAAAGGCAGCTCTTCCATGCTGAAGATCGGCACCAAAGTGAAGAATATCCGTCTGGTGGAAGGCGATCATAATATCGATTGTAAAATTGACGGCTTCGGTCCGATGAAACTGAAATCCGAGTTCGTGAAAAAGAACTGATTTACCCGCCCGGTAGCGCTTCGCTTACCGGGCTTTCGGGAACTACACTTAACGGGCTTTTCTTACGTGAGGTAAAGATTATGCCGTTAAGTCCCTACATCTCTTTTGCCGGCAACTGTGCAGAGGCTACCGCCTTCTATCAGCAGGCCGTCGGCGCAGAACTCCTCTATAAAATCACCTTCGGCGAAATGCCAAAAAGCGATAACAGCGAAGAAGGCTGTCCGTCCGGCATGCAGTTTCCGGATTCGGCTATCGCTCACTCCAACGTTCGCATTGCGGGCAGCGATATCATGATGAGCGACGGGCTGCCGCCGGGCAGCAGCGCACAGTACGCGGGCTTCACGCTGGTGCTCGACACGCAGGATGTGTCAGAAGGCAAGCGCTGGTTCGACAACCTTGCCGATGGCGGGAATATCGACATGGCCTGGCAGGAAACCTTCTGGGCGCACGGCTTCGGTAAGGTCACCGACAAATACGGCGTGCCGTGGATGATTAACGTCGTTAAGCAGCAGCACTAATTTTCGGGCGGTGGGCGGTCTGCCTCCGCCTGTCATCAAACTCCCCTCAACTCTTCAAACTCCCGCAACCTGCACTTAACCCAAATGTCATATTGATGCGCCAGCATGAGGCCACATTTATCGTGAGGCCCAGCACATGCACACTGTCATCCGCGTCGAGAAACTGAGCAAGACCTTCAATCACAACAAGGCGCTGCATGCCGTTGATCTGACCGTCCAGCAGGGCGAAATGGTGGCGCTGCTGGGGCCGTCCGGTTCAGGAAAATCCACCCTTCTGCGTCACTTAAGCGGCCTTATTACCTGCGATAAAACGCCGGAAAGCCGCGTCGAGCTGCTGGGTAACACCGTGCAGCATGCGGGCCGTCTGGCGAGCGATATTCGCAAAAGCCGCGCCCGGACGGGCTACATCTTTCAGCAGTTCAACCTGGTGAACCGCCTGTCGGTGCTGGAGAACGTGCTGATTGGCGCGCTCGGCAGCACCCCGTTCTGGCGCACCTGCCTGCGCTGGTTCTCCCCATCACAGAAGCAGGAAGCCTTACAGGCGCTGACCCGCGTCGGCATGGCGCACTTCGCCCACCAGCGCGTGTCCACGCTGTCCGGCGGGCAGCAGCAGCGCGTCGCTATCGCCCGCGCCCTGATGCAGAAAGCCAAAATCATTCTGGCCGATGAGCCCATCGCCTCGTTGGATCCGGAGTCGGCCCGCATCGTGATGGAAACCCTGCGCGACATCAACCAGAACGACGGCATCACCGTGGTGGTGACGCTGCATCAGGTGGATTACGCCCTGCGTCAGGGACACGTGTTCTTCGATGGCGCCAGCCACCAGTTTGATAACGAACGTTTTGACCATCTCTACCGCAGCGTAAACCGCGTCGAAGAACGCGCGCAGGCTGCTTAACGCCCCGATAACGAGGAATGGAAATGAACTACAAAGCCGTTGCCGCGCTGGCCTTCACCAGCATGTTCAGCATCAGCACCCTGTTAAGCCCGGCGTACGCCGAAGAGCAGGAAAAAGCGTTGAACTTTGGCATCATTTCAACGGAATCACAGCAAAACCTGAAGCCGCAGTGGGAACCGTTCCTGAAAGATATGGAAACCAAACTGGGGATCAAAGTGAACGCCTTCTTCGCCCCGGACTACGCGGGCATCATCCAGGGGATGCGCTTTAACAAAGTGGACATCGCCTGGTACGGCAACCTTTCCGCCATGGAAGCGGTGGACCGCGCCAACGGTCAGGTCTTTGCCCAGACCGTTGCGGCAGATGGTTCTCCAGGATACTGGAGCGTGCTGATCGTCAACAAAGACAGCCCGATCAACAACCTCAACGACATGATCGCCAAACGCAAAGATCTGACCTTTGGTAACGGCGATCCGAACTCCACTTCCGGCTTCCTCGTCCCTGGCTACTACGTCTTCGCGAAAAACAACATCTCCGCCAGCGACTTTAAGCGCACCGTCAACGCCAGCCACGAAACCAACGCGCTGGCCGTGGCGAACAAGCAGGTGGACGTTGCCACCAACAACACCGAAAACCTCGACAAGCTGAAAACCTCCGCGCCGGACAAGCTGAAAGAGCTAAAGGTCATCTGGAAATCCCCGCTGATCCCCGGCGACCCGATCGTCTGGCGCAAAAACCTCTCCGAAAGCACCAAGGACAAGGTCTACGACTTCTTTATGAACTACGGCAAAACGCCGGAAGAGAAAGCGGTTCTGGAACGTCTGGGCTGGGCACCGTTCCGCGCGTCCAGCGATCTGCAGCTGGTCCCGATTCGCCAGCTGGCGCTGTTTAAGCAGATGCAGGCCGTGAAGGACAACAAAGGGCTGAAGGAAGAGGAGAAGACCAGCAAAGTCTCTGAAATCCAGGCCCAGCTGGAAGACCTCGACCGCCTGACCGCCGCGCTGGGTGCGATGACGAGCGTGAATAAAGCGGTGCAGTAGATCTTTTCTCCCTCTCCCTGTGGGAGAGGGCCGGGGTGAGGGCATCAGCGCGCACATTTCCCCCTCACCCTAACCCTCTCCCTCAAGGGAGAGGGGACTAAACCCACGGAGTCAAACATGCAAACCATCACCCTCCCGCCGCCGAAGCGCAGCTGGTTCTCGCTCATAAGCTGGGCCATCCTGCTGGCGGTACTCGTTATCTCCTGGAAGGGCGCGGAGATGGATCCGCTGCTGCTCTTCAAAGATTCCGGCAACATGGCGACCTTCGCCGCCGACTTCTTCCCGCCGGATTTCAGCCAGTGGCAGGACTACCTCAGCGAAATGGCCATCACCCTGCAAATCGCCGTCTGGGGCACCGCCCTCGCCGTCGTTCTCTCCATTCCGTTCGGCCTGATGAGCGCCGAAAACATCGTACCGTGGTGGGTTTACCAGCCGATGCGTCGCCTGATGGACGCCTGTCGCGCCATCAACGAAATGGTCTTTGCGATGCTGTTCGTGGTCGCCGTTGGCCTGGGTCCGTTCGCCGGCGTGATGGCGCTGTTCATCCACACCACCGGCGTGCTCTCCAAGCTGCTCTCGGAAGCGGTTGAAGCCATCGAGCCCGGCCCGGTGGAAGGTATTCGCGCAACCGGCGCCAACAAAATCGAAGAGATCCTCTACGGCGTCCTGCCGCAGGTGATGCCGCTGCTGATCTCCTACTCGCTGTACCGCTTCGAGTCCAACGTTCGTTCCGCCACCGTGGTCGGTATGGTGGGCGCAGGCGGGATTGGCGTCACCCTGTGGGAAGCGATTCGCGGTTTCCAGTTCCAGCAAACCTGCGCCCTGATGGTGCTCATCATCGTCACCGTCAGCCTGCTGGATTTCCTCTCTCAACGCTTGCGTAAGCACTTCATCTGATTAGCGAGGCTTTGATTGGTATGCACTTATCCAGACATCCGACCAGTTACCCTACCCGCTGGCAAGAAATTGCGGCCAGGCTCGAAGTGGAGCTGCGCACGCATTACCGCTGCGGTGACTACCTGCCCGCCGAGCAGCAGCTTGCCGACCGCTACGAAGTGAACCGCCACACCCTGCGCCGCGCCATTGACCAGCTGGTGGAGCGCGGCTGGGTGCAGCGCCGTCAGGGCGTCGGCGTGCTGGTGCTGATGCGCCCGTTTGACTACCCGCTCAACGCCCAGGCGCGTTTTAGCCAGAACCTGCTGGATCAGGGTAGCCATCCAACCAGCGAAAAGCTGCTCTCGGTTCTGCGCCCGGCCTCCCACCACGTGGCGGACGCGCTCGGGATTCAGGAGGGTGACAACGTCGTACATCTGCGTACGTTGCGCCGGGTCAACGGCGTGGCGGTCTGCCAGATCGACCACTACTTCGCGGACCTCACCCTCTGGCCAGTGCTGCAAAATTTCGCCAGCGGTTCCCTGCATGATTTCCTTCAGGACGCGACGGGTATCGCGCTCAAACGCACCCAGACGCGCATCAGCGCCCGCCGCGCGCAGGCGAAAGAGAGCAAGGTGCTGGAGATCCCCAACATGGCCCCGCTGCTCTGCGTGCGCACCCTCAACCACCGTGACGGCGAGATCAACGCGACGGAATACTCCGTCAGCCTGACCCGCGCCGACATGATTGAATTCACCATGGAGCACTGAATGCACTTCGACACCTCCACCCGACAGCGCTGGATGCGCGTGCTGGCCCATAGCCAGCCTGCTGCGCTGGCCGCCCGCATGAACGCACTCGGCCTGACGCCGGACTACGACACGATCCGCGCGCCGGAGATCGGCCTGGTGCAGATCCAGGCACGCATGGGCGGCACCGGCGAGCGCTTCTTCGCCGGCGATGCCACCCTCACCCGCGCGGCTATCCGCCTTAACAGCGGCACGCTGGGTTATAGCTACGTACTTGGGCGAGACAAAACGCACGCCGAGCGCTGCGCGGTGATCGACGCGCTTTTACAGGAACACCCGCATTTCCAGACGTTAATGGAAACCCTTATTGCCCCGCTGGAAGCCGACCGCGCCGCACGCCTTGCCGCGCGTCAGGCCGAAGTGAACACCAGCCGGGTCGACTTCTTTACGCTCGTTCGCGGAGACAACGCATGACGCTTCAACCTGCTTTTACCCTGGCCGTCCAGGATGCCCAACAGAGTTTCCGTCGCCTGCTGAAGGCCATGAGCGAGCCGGGGGTGATTGTCTCCTTGCACCAGCTCTCGCAGGGCTGGCTGCCGCTGAACCTCGCCTCCACCAGCGTGCTGCTGACGCTGGCGGACAACGACACCCCGGTATGGCTGTCAGGCGCATTGCTGAACGATATCGCCAGCCAGAACCTGCGCTTTCACACCAGCGCGCCGCTGGTCGATCAGCCCCAGCAGGCGGTCTTTGCCGTGGCCGACGAACAGATCAGCCATGAACAGCTTAACGCCCTGAGCGAAGGCAGCGCCGTCGCACCGGAAACCAGCGCCACGCTGATTTTGCAGGTCTCCAGCCTGAGCGGTGGCCGCATGCTTCGCCTGACGGGCGCAGGCATCGCCGACGAGCGGATGGTCGCGCCCCAGCTACCGGAGTGCATCATCCATGAGCTGACCGAGCGCCCGCACCCGTTCCCGCTCGGCATTGACCTGATCCTGACCTGCGGCGAGCGCCTGCTGGCAATCCCGCGGACTACCCACGTGGAGGTATGCTGATGTACGTTGCCGTCAAAGGAGGCGAAAAGGCGATCGCCGCCGCTCATGCCTTACAGGAGCACAGACGCCGGGGCGATGAACAGCTTCCCGAGCTGAGCGTCGCCCAGATTGAGCAACAGCTTAACCTCGCGGTTGACCGTGTGATGACCGAGGGCGGCGTTGCTGACCGCGAGCTTGCAGCGCTGGCGCTGAAGCAGGCCAGCGGCGATAACGTGGAAGCCATCTTCCTGCTGCGCGCCTGGCGCACCACCGTTCCCCGTCTGGCAGTCAGCGAGCCGGTGAACACGGCGGAAATGCGTTTAGAGCGCCGTATTTCAGCGGTGTACAAAGACATTCCCGGCGGCCAGCTGCTTGGCCCGACTTACGACTACACCCATCGTCTGTTGGACTTCACGCTGCTGGCGAACGGCGAAGCCCCCACGCTCAGCACTTCAGACGTCGAACAGGAACCGTCTCCGCACGTCTTCAGCCTGCTGGCAAACCAGGGGCTGGCGAAAGCGGAAGAAGACACTGGCGCCACGCCGGACGACGTCACCCGCACGCCGCCGGTCTACCCGTGCTCACGCTCGTCCCGCCTGCAACAGCTGATGCGCGGCGACGAAGGGTATCTGCTGGCGCTGGCCTACTCCACACAGCGCGGCTACGGGCGCAACCACCCGTTCGCGGCAGAGATCCGCAGCGGCTATCTCGACGTCGAAATCGTGCCGGAAGAGCTGGGTTTTGCGGTGAACGTCGGCGAACTGCTGATGACCGAGTGCGAAATGGTCAACGGTTTCGTCGCGCCAGAGAATGAAGACCCGCATTTTACCCGCGGCTACGGGCTGGTGTTTGGCCTCGGCGAGCGCAAAGCGATGGCGATGGCGCTGGTTGACCGCGCCCTGCAGGCGCCGGACTACGGCGAGCACATTGCCGGCCCGGCGCAGGACGAAGAGTTCGTGCTGGCCCACGCGGACAACGTCGAGGCCGCAGGCTTTGTCTCGCACCTCAAGCTGCCGCACTACGTCGATTTCCAGGCCGAACTGGAACTGCTGAAACGCCTGCAACGGGAGCGCGCCAATGGCTAACTTAAGCGGCTACAACTTTGCCTATCTGGATGAGCAAACTAAACGCATGATCCGCCGCGCCATTTTAAAAGCGGTGGCTATTCCGGGCTATCAGGTGCCGTTTGGTGGCCGTGAAATGCCGATGCCGTACGGCTGGGGCACGGGCGGCATTCAGATCACCGCCAGCGTGATTGGCGAAGCGGACGTGCTGAAGGTTATCGACCAGGGCGCGGACGATACCACCAACGCCGTGTCGATCCGCAACTTCTTTAAGCGCGTGACGGGCGTCAACACCACCGAAAAAACCGAAGACGCGACGCTGATCCAGACCCGCCACCGCATTCCGGAGACTCCGCTGACGGAAGATCAGATTCTGATTTTCCAGGTGCCGATCCCGGAGCCGCTGCGCTTTATCGAGCCGCGCGAAACCGAGACCCGCACCATGCACGCGCTGGAAGAGTACGGGATCATGCAGGTCAAACTGTATGAAGACATCGCCCGCTTCGGCCATATCGCTACCACCTACGCCTACCCGGTGAAGGTCAACGGGCGCTACGTCATGGACCCGTCGCCGATCCCAAAATTCGATAACCCGAAGATGGACATGATGCCTGCCCTGCAGCTCTTTGGTGCCGGACGTGAAAAACGCATCTACGCGGTACCGCCGTATACGCGTGTCGAAAGCCTGGATTTCGACGATCACCCGTTTACGGTGCAGGAGTGGGACGAGCCGTGCGCCATCTGCGGATCCAAACACAGCTATCTCGATGAAGTGGTGCTGGACGATACGGGCAAACGGATGTTTGTCTGCTCCGACACCGATTACTGCCGCCAACAGAGCGAGGCGAACGGCCAATGAAACCGCTGCTTTCGGTTAATAACCTGACCCACCTTTATGCGCCGGGAAAAGGCTTCAGCGACGTGTCGTTCGAGCTGTGGCCGGGCGAAGTGCTGGGCATTGTCGGCGAGTCCGGCTCCGGCAAAACCACCCTGCTGAAGTCCATCTCCGCGCGCCTGACGCCGCAACACGGCGAGATCCTGTATCAGGGACGCTCCCTCTACGACATAAGCGAGGCCGAGCGCCGTCGCCTGCTGCGCACCGAATGGGGCGTGGTGCATCAGCACCCGATGGACGGCCTGCGCCGTCAGGTGTCGGCGGGAGGCAATATCGGCGAACGGCTGATGGCCACCGGCGCGCGCCACTACGGCAACATCCGCGCCACCGCACAGCACTGGCTGGAGGAGGTGGAGATCCCCGCCTCGCGCATTGACGACCTGCCAACCACCTTTTCCGGCGGTATGCAGCAGCGTTTGCAAATTGCCCGCAATCTGGTCACCCATCCAAAGCTGGTGTTTATGGATGAACCCACCGGCGGGCTGGACGTCTCCGTGCAGGCCCGCCTGCTCGACCTGCTGCGCAGCCTGGTGGTAGAGCTGAACCTGGCGGTGGTGATTGTCACCCACGATCTGGGCGTTGCGCGCCTGCTGGCGGATCGCCTGCTGGTGATGAAGCAGGGTCAGGTGGTGGAAAGTGGGCTGACCGACCGCGTGCTTGACGATCCACATCATCCGTACACCCAGCTGCTGGTGTCGTCGGTATTACAGAATTAAGAGGCCAACATGATCCACGTTGAAAGTGTCAGTAAGACCTTTGTGCTCCACCAGCAAAATGGCGTGCGCCTGCCGGTGCTGCAAAACGCCTCGCTAGAGGTGAGTCAGGGTGAATGCGTGGTGCTGCACGGCCACTCCGGCAGCGGTAAATCGACCCTGCTGCGCTCCCTGTACGCCAACTATTTACCGGACGAAGGCCACATCCATATTCGCCATAACGAAGAGTGGATCGATCTGGTTCAGGCCCCGGCGCGCAAGGTGCTGGAAGTGCGCCGCTCAACGATCGGCTGGGTCAGCCAGTTCCTGCGGGTGATCCCGCGGATCTCCGCCCTGGACGTGGTGATGCAGCCCCTGCTGGATCTCGGCGTACCGCGCGAAACCTGCGCCGCCAGGGCCGCCAGCCTGCTGACGCGCCTCAACGTGCCGGAGCGCCTGTGGCACCTCGCCCCGTCGACCTTTTCCGGCGGCGAGCAGCAGCGTGTGAATATCGCGCGCGGGTTTATCGTCGACTATCCGATTTTACTGCTGGATGAACCCACCGCCTCGCTCGACGCTAAAAACAGCGCAGCGGTGATAGCGCTGATCGAACAGGCCAAAGCGCGCGGGGCGGCGATCGTCGGGATCTTCCACGACGACGCCGTCCGCACCCGCGTGGCGGACAGGCTGCACCCGATGGGGACAAACGCATGATTATCAATAATGTCAGGCTGGTGCTGGAAAATGAGGTCGTGAAGGGTTCGGTTGAAATCCAGGACGGCGTCATCCGCGCCTTTGCCGAAACCCAAAGCCGCTCCCCGGAGGCGATGGACGGCGAAGGCGGCTGGCTGCTGCCGGGGCTGATTGAGCTGCATACCGATAATCTGGATAAATTCTTCACCCCGCGCCCGAAGGTGGACTGGCCCGCCCATTCGGCGATGAGCAGCCACGACGCGCTGATGGTCGCCAGCGGCATCACCACGGTGCTGGACGCGGTGGCGATCGGCGACGTGCGCGACGGCGGCGATCGTCTGGAAAATCTGGAAAAGATGATCAACGCCGTGGAGGAGACGCAAAAGCGCGGCCTCAACCGCGCCGAGCACCGCCTGCACCTGCGCTGCGAGCTGCCGCATCACACCACCCTGCCGCTGTTTGAAAAGCTGGTTGGGCGCGAGCCGGTCTCGCTGGTCTCCCTGATGGATCACTCCCCGGGACAGCGCCAGTTCGCCAACATTGAAAAGTACCGTGAATACTATCAGGGCAAGTATTCACTCAGCGATGCGGAGATGGCGCGCTATGAAGAAGAGCAACTGGCGCTTGCGGCACAATGGTCGCAGCCGAACCGCCTCTCCATTGCCGCGATGTGCCGCGACCGCAACATTGCGCTGGCCAGCCATGACGACGCCACGCACGATCACGTGCGCGAATCCCACCAGCTTGGCAGCGTGATCGCCGAATTTCCCACCACGTTCGAAGCGGCTGAAGCCTCCCGCAAACACGGCATGAACGTGCTGATGGGCGCGCCGAACATCGTGCGCGGCGGATCGCACTCCGGAAACGTGGCGGCAAGCAAACTCGCTTCCCTCGGCCTGCTGGATATCCTCTCGTCTGACTACTACCCCGCCAGCCTGCTGGACGCGGCCTTCCGCGTTGCAGACGACGAGGACAACCGCTTTACGCTGCCGCAGGCGATTCGACTGGTGACGAAAAACCCAGCCAGCGCGCTCAACCTTCACGACCGCGGTGAGATTGCCGAAGGCAAACGGGCAGACCTGGTGCTGGCGCACCGCAAGGGCGAGCACGTTCATATCGACCACGTCTGGCGTCAGGGAAAAAGGGTGTTCTGATGGGAAGACTCATCTGGTTAATGGGCCCGTCCGGCTCGGGAAAAGACAGCCTGCTGTCGGCGTTACGGCAGCGTGAACATTCACAGCTGCTGGTGGCGCACCGCTACATTACCCGCGCGGCGAACGCTGGCAGTGAAAACCATATCGCCCTGAGCGAGCAGGAGTTTTTTACCCGTGCCGGGCAAAATCTGCTGGCGCTGAGCTGGCACGCGAACGGCTTTTATTACGGCGTCGGCATCGAGATCGACCTCTGGCTGCACGCGGGCTTCGACGTGCTGGTTAACGGCTCGCGCGCGCATCTGCCGCAGGCCAAAGCCCGGTACGAAGCGGCGCTGCTGCCGGTCTGTTTGCAGGTTTCTCCGGATATTCTGCGCAGCCGCCTGCAAAGCCGGGGACGCGAAAATGCGCGTGAGATCGACCAGCGGCTGGAACGTGCGGCGCGCTACACCCCGTCGGGCTGTCACGTCCTCAATAACGACGGAAGTTTGCTACAGTCAGTCGAGACCTTTTTATCGCTTATTCGCCAGAAGGAGAGACAGCATGCCTGACTGCCAGCTTCGCCCCGCCATCGCCGACGATGCGCAAATTGTTTACGCCCTGATCTGTGAACTGAAGCAGGCAGAGTTCGATCACCAGGCGTTTCACGCCGGATTTCTGGCCAACCTTCAGGATCACAACATGCGCTACCAGCTTGCCGAGCTGGACGGACATGTCGTCGGCATGATCGGCCTGCACATGCAGTTTCACCTGCATCACGCCCGCTGGATCGGCGAGATCCAAGAGCTGGTGGTGATGCCGCAGGCGCGCGGGTTAAAGATTGGCAGCCAGCTGCTCGCCTGGGCAGAAGACGTTGCGAGGCAGGCCGGTGCCGAGCTAACGGAGCTCTCCACCAGCGTGAAGCGCACGGACGCCCACCGCTTTTACGTTCGTGAGGGATATACTCAGAGCCATTTTCGCTTCACCAAACCGCTGTAGAGGTGCGTTATGAGTCTGACCATCACGTTAACGGGAACCGGAAGCGCACAGCTGGTCCCGGTCTTTGGCTGCGACTGCGCGGCGTGTCGCAGGGCGCGTTTGCAGGACAACTATCGCCGTCGCCCCTGTAGCGCGGTGGTCAAATTCAACGATGCAGTCACCCTGCTGGATGCGGGTATTCCGCACCTGATGGACGACTGGCCGGCGGGAAGCTTCCAGCAGTTTTTGCTCACGCACTATCATATGGATCACGTCCAGGGGCTGTTCCCCCTGCGCTGGGGCGTGGGCGCAACCATCCCGGTCTACGGCCCGCCGGATGAAGCGGGCTGTGACGACCTGTTTAAACATCCCGGCATTCTGGATTTCAGCCACACGGTCGAGCCGTTCGTGATGTTTGAGCTGCAGGGGCTGCGGGTCACGCCGCTGCCGCTCAACCATTCAAAACTGACCTTCGGGTATCTGCTGGAATCGGCCCATAGCCGCGTGGCGTGGCTTTCTGATACCTCCGGGCTGCCGGATAAAACGGTGACGTTTCTGCTCAACAATCAGCCACAGGCGATAATCATCGACTGCAGCCATGAACCGCGTCCGGAGACGCCGCGCAATCACAGTGATTTAAATACGGTGATTGCCCTGAACGAGGTGATTGGCTGTCCGCAGGTGATCCTGACGCACATTAGCCACCAGTTTGACGCATGGATGATGGATAACCCGCTGCCGGACGGCATTGAAGCGGGATATGACGGGATGGTACTGGTGCTGGATTAGGTTTTCTCCCTCTCCCGTGGGAGAGGGTTGGGATGAGGGCAACAGGCCGCACTTAGCCGCGATCGTAATCGTCTTCCAACCTGCGCTCATCTTCTTCTAACCGACGCCTGTCGTCGTCCAGCTGGCGCTGACGCTCGTCTAAGCGGCGGCGTCTGTCTTCGAGCTGCCGACGACGATCGTCGTACTGTCGGCTGTCGATTTGACGGCTGCGGTCGTAACGATCGTCGTCATCGTCATTACGGCTGCTGCTGGGGTTGTAGGCATCGTTGATCGCCTGCTGAATGTTGCCAATGGCGTCATCAATCACATCGGCATGCGCCAGTTGGCTGGTTAAAGTCAGCAGACCAAATAACAGGACGGTAGAGTAACGTTTCATAAGGCCAGACTCGCAGGGGAACTGGCCTTACGGTAATGAATGGCTGGGAACCGGGGTAGCGGAGGATTCTCAAATTACCATCACCTTCCGCAGCGCCTGCGCCAGCTGCTGGCGGGTAAACGGCTTACGCAGTAACGGAACGTCCGGCAGTTGCGGGTTATGCGCCGGGCGCAAATCCTGCCCGCTGATCAGCAGCACCGGAAGCTGCGGATAATGGCTGCGCACATGGTTAATCACCTCGGCTCCGCTCAGGCTTCCGGGCAGCATCAGATCGCTGATAAACATGCCAATATCCGGCGACGCCGCCAGCATGTTCAGGGCCTGTTCGCCGCTGTCCGCTTCGAGCGTCAGGTAGCCAAGCTGATGCAGCTGTTCGCACAGGGTCTGACGGACATCCGCTTCGTCCTCCAGCACCAGCACCAGGCGCTCGCTATCGACGGAGGCGGTGGCAGACAGCGCTTCATCAACTGCAGCGACGGGCAGCATCGAGCGCGGGAGGTGAAGCCGCACGGTGGTGCCCTGTCCCGGTGCGCTTTCAATCTCCACGCGACCACCGGACTGACGCACAAAACCGTATACCATCGACAGGCCTAACCCGCTCCCGCTTCCTGTCTGCTTGGTGGTGAAGAACGGTTCAAAGACCCGGGATTTAACCTCCTGCGACATGCCGCTGCCGTGGTCAATGACCTCCAGCGCCACCATATCCTGCCTGCGCCCGTCGCTGCGGGTCACGCGCTGGTTCCAGGTGCGAATTTTGATCACTCCGCTTTGCCCCTCCATCGCATCACGCGCGTTCATCACCAGGTTGATAATGGCGTTTTCCAGCTGGCTGACGTCTATCCACGCGGGCCACGCCGGGGACTGCGCTTCAATCTCCAGGGTCAGGGTGGCAGGCAGAGAGTGGCGCATCAGTTCCCGGAGGTTCTCCAGCAGCGGCAGCATCTCTACCGCATGCGGCGTCAGGGATTGCTTGCGGGAAAACGCCAGCAGGCGCTGGGTCAGCAGCGCGCCGCGTTCGGCGGCCTTTAGCGCCCGGGTAATGCGCGGCGCGTCTTTTGATTCGGTGTCGGTGAGCTCAAGGCTGCCGATGATCACCGCCAGCAGGTTATTAAAATCATGCGCCAGCCCGCCGGTCAGCTGCCCAACCGCCTTCATCTTCTGGCTATGCAGCAGCGCCTCTTCCAGCCCCTGACGCTCGACGCGGTCGATCTCCATCTGCGTGGTTTTCTCTTTCAGCAGACGCGTGGTGTGCTCAAGCGAGGCGGTGTTGCGGGCAAAAACGTTAAACGCGCGCGCCAGCTCGCCCAGCTCGTCGCGCCGCTGCAGCGCAGGAACAGAAACATCCTGTTCACCGTGGGCAAGTCGCGACATCGCCCGGGAGATGGCCGTCAGGTTGGAGCCCAGATTGCGGTAGATATACCAGCAGGCGCAGCCGGTGATGATCAGCGCCAGCACGGCGAAGATGCTGATAAACACGCTGATGGATTGCAACTCGTGATGGCTCTGGGCCGTGCGAAGCCGGGAAGCCTGCGCCACCTGCTCAACGTACTGATTAATATCGCTATTAAGGATCGCCACCAGCGCCTTAATGTGGAACATATACCAGCTGATGGACAGATCGCTCTCCTCCAGCTGCTTCGACAGCGGGGCAAGCTTGCGCAGCTCGGCGTTAAAATCGGGCAGAACGCCCTCCACGACCGGCTGTATGGCGCTTCGGGGCAGCGTGGCGGTCACGGCGTCCAGCTGCTGAACGGTAGCACGCGGCGAAGGTGTATCAATCGCGGCCGCGATCAGCCGATCCATCTCCATCAGCTGCCGCGCGTCCGGCACGTTGCTGCCGAAGCGGCGATTGATGTCCTGAAGATGGCGTAAATAGCTCTGGCTTTGATAGAGCGAGCTCAGCAGCGCGTTACGCTCAAGATGCCGCTTTTGCCCACGCTCCAGCATCCCCGTTACGCTTTGCTGTAATTCATTGCTTCTGCGAATAATCCGCGCCACCAGCGCCGGCTCCTGCTGCGCCAGCGGGGCATCCGCCAGCTGTTCCAGCGAGCGGCGCAGCGCCGTTTGCATCTGCTTCAGCCGCTCGGCCTCGCCTTTGTACTCCAGCGCCCCCACTACCTGCGAAAGCCGCACCGCCGCCGTTGCCACGTTGGCCGTGTCGCGCGCGAGGTTCATGCTCCCGGTCATGTCGTCCAGCGTTTGCTGTTGGACCTGCTCCTGGATCTGGCTGGCATGACGAAAGCCGAGCACCGCCACGCCGCTCACCATCAGCGTGACGGCAACCACCAGCAGGTTAAATATCAGCAGGCGACCGCGGGCGCTGGAGAAGAACGGGGGGCGTGAAGACATGTTGACTCCGTAACTGTGATCCACATTCGCTATTCATAACTATGACAAATATGAACAGCTTCTGACATTTTGCATTTACGCACCTGTGATGAAGTGCAGATATCGACATTCACAGGAGATCCGCCATGAGCAGAACCCCGGTTTTAGAGATGCGCCACATTGCCAAAACCTTTGGCAATTTCCACGCGCTCAAGGGCGTAGATTTGACGGTCTTCCCCGGTGAGATCCACGCGCTGATGGGGGAAAACGGCGCGGGAAAAAGCACGCTGATGAAGATCCTCGCGGGGGCCTATACCGCCACCGGCGGCGAGATCCTGATCGACGGCCAGCCGTTTCACATCAAAGGGCCGAAGGACGCGCTGGCCGCTGGCATTACCCTGATTTACCAGGAGATGCAGCTCGCCCCCAATCTGACCGTCGCGGAAAATATCTTCCTCGGCAGCGAGTTGTCGCGCGGCGGGCTGGTGCAGCGCAAGGAGATGGCCGCCCAGGCGCAGGCGGTGATTGACCGTCTCGGCGCGCAGTTCAGCGCCACCGACCTGGTGATGAAGCTGACCATCGCCGAGCAGCAGCAGGTGGAAATCGCCCGCGCGCTGCACCGCAACAGCCGCATCCTGGTGATGGACGAACCCACCGCCGCCCTCTCCTCCCGCGAAACCCACCGCCTGTTTGAACTGATTTTGCGCCTGCGCGATGAAGGCATGGCGATTATCTATATCAGCCACCGCATGGCGGAAGTGTATGAACTCTCTGACCGCGTGAGCGTTCTGCGCGACGGGCAGTACGTCGGCAGCCTGACGCGCGACAAGCTCAACGCCTCCGAGCTGGTAAAAATGATGGTGGGCCGCCCGCTCAGCGATCTGTTCAACAAAGAGCGCGATATCCCTCTCGGCAGCCCGCGTCTCAACGTGCACCACCTCACCGACGGTAAAAAAGTGCAGCCATGCAGCCTGCAGGTGCGCTCCGGTGAAATCGTCGGGCTGGCGGGGCTGGTCGGGGCCGGACGCTCCGAGCTGGCGCAGTTGATTTTCGGCGTGCGCAAGGCCACCGGCGGGATGATTGAGGTGGACGGCGAGCCGGTGGTGATCCACTCCCCGCGCGCGGCCATTGAAAACGGGATTGGTTTTCTCACCGAGAACCGCAAGGAGCAGGGGCTGTTTCTGGAGCTGGCGGCGCAGGAGAACATCACCATGGCGACGCTGGAGCGCGACGCCACCTTCGGCATGCTTAACCGCAAAAAAGCCCAGTCCATTTCCGATGACGCTATCGCCCTGCTTAACATCCGCGTGCCCCATTCTCAGGTGCGCGCGGGCGGGCTCTCCGGCGGCAACCAGCAAAAGCTGCTGATCTCCCGCTGGGTGGCGATTGGCCCGCGCATTCTGATTCTCGACGAACCCACGCGCGGGGTGGACGTCGGTGCCAAAAGCGAGATCTACCGCATCATGAACCAGATGGCGCGCAAGGGGGTGGCGATTCTGATGATCTCCAGCGAGCTGCCGGAAGTGGTAGGCATGAGCGACCGGGTGTACGTAATGCGGGAAGGCAGCATTGCGGGTGAACTGCACGGGCGCGACATCTCTCAGGAAAATATTATGACGCTGGCAACCGGCGTGAACGACACACATCATCAGGCGGTGCAATCATGACAACTCCAACCCATCCGCAGCAGGTGGCGAAATCCGCCTCCGCCAAAAAAATGCTGATGAGCGATCTGATGCAAACGGTCGGCATTTTGCCGATTTTAATCCTGATTGTGGCGGTGTTTGGGTTTATCGCCCCGAACTTCTTTACCGAAAGTAACCTGCTCAACATTACCCGTCAGGCGTCGATCAACATCGTGCTGGCGGCGGGGATGACCTTCATCATCCTGACAGGCGGGATTGACCTCTCCGTGGGCTCGATTCTCGGCACCACGGCGGTGGCGGCGATGGTGGTCTCGCTTATTCCTGAATTCGCGATGCTCTCCATTCCGGCGGCGCTGATGCTCGGCATGGTGCTGGGGCTGTTCAACGGCGCGCTGGTGGCCTTCGCCGGGCTGCCGCCGTTTATCGTCACGCTCGGCACCTATACGGCGCTGCGAGGCGCGGCGTATCTGCTGGCGGACGGCACCACGGTGATTAACTCCAACATCAGCTTCGAGTGGATCGGCAATAACTACCTCGGCCCGATTCCGTGGCTCGTAGTCATTGCCCTGGCGGTCATCGCTATCTGCTGGTTCATCCTGCGCCGCACCACGCTCGGCGTTCATATCTACGCGGTCGGCGGCAACATGCAGGCGGCGCGCTTAACCGGCATCAAAGTCTGGCTGGTGCTGCTTTTTGTCTACGGCATGAGCGGCCTGCTCTCCGGCCTCGGCGGGGTGATGAGCGCCTCGCGCCTCTACAGCGCCAACGGCAACCTCGGCACGGGTTACGAGTTGGATGCGATTGCGGCGGTGATCCTCGGCGGCACCAGCTTCGTCGGCGGGATCGGCACGATCACCGGCACGCTGGTGGGGGCGCTGATCATCGCCACCCTCAACAACGGCATGACGCTGATGGGTGTCTCCTACTTCTGGCAGCTGGTGATCAAAGGGGCGGTGATCATCATAGCGGTGCTGATCGACAAATACCGTACCCGACATCATCAAAGTGCATAACAACAATACCCTACAAGCGAGGAAGACAAGATGCGTTTGAAACCCTTAGTGACCGCGCTCTGTGCTGGTGCCCTGCTGGCCGCAACGCCGTTTGCGCAGGCAAAAGATCTGAAGTCCATCGGCGTGACGGTGGGCGACCTGGCTAACCCGTTCTTCGTGCAGATCACCAAAGGTGCCGAGCTGGAAGCACGCAAGCTGGCTGGCGATAACGTCAAGGTGACGCTGGTTTCCAGCGGGTACGATCTGGGCCAGCAGGTGTCGCAGATCGATAACTTCATCGCCGCGAAGGTGGACATGATCATCCTCAACGCTGCGGACTCCAAAGGGATCGGCCCGGCGGTGAAGCGAGCCAAAGAAGCGGGGATCGTGGTCGTGGCGGTGGACGTGGCGGCGGAAGGGGCCGATGCGACCATCACCTCCGATAATACCCAGGCGGGGGAAATGGCCTGTAAGTACATTACCGACCGCCTGAAAGGCAAAGGCAACGTGGTGATCATCAATGGACCGCCGGTCTCCGCGGTGCAGAACCGCGTGGAAGGCTGCCAGACGGAATTCAAAAAACATCCGGATATCAAGGTGCTCTCGGACAACCAGAATGCCAAAGGCAGTCGTGAAGGCGGGCTGGAAGTGATGACCTCTCTGCTGGCGGCCAATCCGAAGATCGACGGCGTATTCGCGATTAACGATCCGACCGCGATCGGCGCCGATCTGGCGGCGAAACAGGCCCAGCGCAACGAGTTCTTTATCGTCGGCGTGGACGGTTCCCCGGACGGTGAAGAGGCGCTGAAGCGCGAAAACTCCCTGTTTGTGGCGACCCCGGCGCAGGATCCGCAGGTGATGGCGGCGAAGGCGGTGGAGATCGGCTATGACATTCTGCAGGGCAAACCTGCGCCGAAAGAGCCTGTGCTGATCCCGGTGACGATGATCGATAAAAAGAACGTCGGCACGTATAAGGGGTGGACGGTTAAATGATCCTTTTCCCTCTCCCACAGGGAGAGGGAACTGTTTTCAAGGAGTCCCCATGAAACGCTCCGACATTAACGAAATCCTCGGCCACACGCGGCAATTTTTTTCCATGCACGACGTGCATCTCCCGCCGTTTGCCAGCTTTCCACCCACAAAATGGCAGCAGCTTGATCGGGCCGCGTGGCAGGAAGTGTTTGACCTCAAGCTCGGCTGGGACGTGACCGCTTTCGGCGGCAACAGCTTTGCCGCACAGGGTCTGACGCTGTTTACCCTGCGCAACGGCTCCCCCAACGGCGTGCCGTATAAGAAATGCTACGCCGAAAAAATCATGCACGTGCGCGACGGCCAGGTGACGCCGATGCATTTTCACTGGCGCAAGCGGGAAGACATCATTAACCGGGGCGGCGGGAACCTGATTATTGAGTTATGGAATGCCGGGGCGCATGAAGAGACAGAAAACACCGACGTGACCGTCACGATTGACGGCTGTCGGCAAACCCATGCTCCCGGCAGCCAGCTGCGCCTCACACCAGGGGAAAGCATCTGTCTCACGCCCGGTCTGTATCACAGCTTCTGGGGCGAACGCGGCTTTGGCGACGTGCTGGTGGGCGAAGTGTCGTCGGTGAATGACGACGAGCACGACAACCACTTTTTGCAGCCCGTTGCCCGCTATAACAACATCGAAGAAGACGAACCGGCGGTGCTGGTGCTGTGCAACGAGTACAACCTGTTTCGGAGATAAGGAGTGAATGATGCCACTGATTTCTCTTGCCGACGGTCTTGAGCACGCCAGGAAACACCGCTACGCGCTGGGCGCGTTCAACGTGCTCGACTCCCATTTCCTGCGCGCGCTGTTTGCCGCCGCAAAGCAGGAACGCTCGCCGTTTATCATCAACATCGCCGAAGTGCACTTTAAGTATGTGTCCCTGGATTCGCTGGTCGAAGCGGTTAAGTTCGAAGCCGCCCGCCACGATATTCCCGTGGTGCTGAATCTCGACCACGGTCTGCATTTCGAGGCCGTCGTGCGCGCCCTGCGCCTGGGGTTTAGCTCGGTGATGTTCGACGGCTCGACGCTGAGCTACGAGGAGAACATTCGTCAGACCCGGGAAGTGGTGAAGATGTGCCACGCGGTGGGCGTCTCGGTGGAGGCGGAGCTGGGCGCGGTCGGCGGGGATGAAGGCGGCGCGCTGTACGGACATGCGGATGAAGCGTTCTTTACCGACCCGCAGCTGGCGCGGGAGTTTGTCGATAAGACCGGCATCGACGCGCTGGCGGTCGCCATCGGCAACGCGCACGGCAAATACAAAGGCGAGCCGAAGCTCGATTTCCCGCGCCTGGACGCCATTCGTCAGCAGACGGGGCTGCCGCTGGTGCTGCACGGCGGCTCCGGGATTAGCGATGCCGACTTCCGCCGCGCCATCGAGCTGGGCATTCATAAAATCAACTTCTACACCGGCATGTCGCAGGCCGCGCTCGCCGCCGTTGAGCAGCGTATGGCGAACCGCCAGCCGCTGTACGATGAGTTTGCCGAACTGCTGCTGGGGATAGAAGAGGCGATAACCGATACGGTCGCCGAACAGATGCGCATCTTCGGCAGCGCGGGGCAGGCATGATGGAACGCAAAGGTATCATCGCCGCAGGCAATATGCTGGTGGACCACGTCCACCAGATCGTGCAGTGGCCGGAGCGCGGCTGGCTGGCGGAAATCACCCACAGCGAACGCTCAACCGGCGGCGCGCCGCTCAACGTCCTGCTGACGCTGGCAAAAATGCACGTTGGCCTGCCGCTGCAGGCGGTGGGGCTGATTGGCGAAGACGGCGACGGGGACTACATTCTGGCAATGCTCGACCAGTACCACGTCAACCGCCAGCGCGTACAGCGCACCACCTTTGCGCCAACCTCCATGTCGCAGGTGATGACCGATCCCAGCGGGCAGCGCACCTTTTTCCACTCGCCGGGCGCCAACCGTCTGCTGGATCTTCCCGCCTTCGATCGTCTCGATGGATCGATGAAGATCTTCCATCTCGGCTACCTGCTGCTGCTCGACAGCCTGGATATGCCGGATGACGAATTTGGCACCCGCAGCGCGCGGCTGCTGGCGCAGATGCGCGAGCAGGGGTATGAAACCTCCCTTGACCTGGTGTCCCGCAAGGGCGACCCGCGCTATCAGCCGCTGGTACTCCCTGCCCTGCGCCATCTGGATTATCTGGTGATTAACGAGCTCGAGGCCGGTGAGTTTAGCGGGCTGGAGATGCGCGACGCCGACGATGCGCTGAACGTCGCCCATATCGCCGATGCCGCGGCGCAGCTGCTGGCGGCAGGCGTTCGTCAGCGGGTGGTAATCCACTGCCCGGAAGGGGCATGGGGTGAAACACCGGGAGAGGCAGGCCGATGGGTTCCGTCCTGGAAGCTGGAGCAGAACGAGATTATCGGCAGCGTCGGCGCGGGCGACGCGTTTTGCGCGGGCTTTTTATACGGCTGCCATGAATCGCTGCCGCTGACAGAAAGTATTTATCTGGCGCACGCCTGCGCGCGGGCAAGCCTGCTGGCGGCCAATGCGATTGACGGCGCGAAAACGCTGGCCGAGCTGCAGCTGTTTATTAAAGAGAATACTTAGGCCGCTTTCTCGCTATGAGACACATCGGCGGCAAAAACGTAGCCCAGACCGCGCATGGTTTTGATGAGCTTAGGCTGATGCGGGTTGACCTCGATTTTTCGCCGCAGGCGCATGATCAACACGTCAATCGTGCGGTCGTATACCTCAGTACTTTCGCTGTGGGTGAGCTCAAGCAGCTGCTCGCGGCTCAGTACCCGGCGGGCATTTTGCGTTAGCGCCAGCAGCAGGCCATATTCACCCTGAGTCAGTGGCACGGCGTTACGCTGCGGATCAATCAGTTCACAGCGGGCGGTGTCCAGCGTCCAGTCGTTGAAGGTTATCCCCGCCGCACGTGGCATCGGCGCTTCGGCTGCCAGCGCTCCGGTACGACGCAGCACGGCCTTAACGCGGGCCACCACCACGCGTGGATTAAACGGTTTGCCAATATAATCGTCAGCCCCCATCTCCAGCCCCACCACCACGTCTGATTCACTGCCCAGCCCGGTTAACATGATCACCGGTAGCGCCGGGCGCTGCTTTTGCAGCTGCAGCAAAACCTGCAGGCCGTTGATGTCCGGCAGCATCATATCCAGCAGAACAAGGGCGATAGCCGGCTCCTGTTGGACCTGCCGCAGCGCATCCTGGCCGTTGTGGCAGACAAGTACGCTAAAGACATGCTCGCTCAGCACATCCTGCAGCAGTTCACACACTGCCATATCGTCATCAACCACCAGAATCGCCGGTTTCATCATATGCTTCCGTCAGGGGATTATGTTAAGTCTGAACCATTCTGCCGTCGGCTCCAGTGAAATGAATTTTTCCGTGACGGAAATTCAACCCATGTCACATCCGCCGCTCATTCGACACGTCAATTTTGACGATTGTCTGCTTTTCGTCAGGGATTTCGCCGGGAATGCACCGTAAAGCCGGTGAGTAACCCCACTAAAAACATGGCATAGAAGCTGCATTAGTCGGTGCGAAAGATTTGATTAACTGGAGCAGACTGATGAAAAAAGTCGTCACGGTTTGCCCTTATTGTGCCTCAGGTTGCAAGATCCACCTGGTGGTCGATAACGGCAAAATCGTCCGGGCGGAGGCCGCTCAGGGGAAAACCAACCAGGGCACGCTGTGCCTGAAGGGGTATTACGGCTGGGATTTTATTAACGATACACAAATCCTCACCCCGCGCCTGAAAAACCCTATGATCCGCCGCGAGCGCGGCGGCAAGCTGGAAGCCGTCTCCTGGAACGAGGCGCTGGATTACGTCGCCACGCGCCTGAGTGCCATTAAGGCCAAGTATGGCCCGGATGCCATTCAGACCACCGGCTCCTCACGCGGGACCGGGAATGAAACCAACTACGTGATGCAAAAATTCGCGCGCGCCGTTATTGGTACCAATAACGTCGACTGCTGCGCTCGCGTCTGACACGGCCCATCGGTTGCAGGTCTGCACCAGTCGGTCGGTAACGGCGCAATGAGTAATGCTATCAACGAGATAGATAACACCGATCTGGTGTTTATCTTCGGTTATAACCCGGCGGATTCTCACCCTATCGTCGCGAACCACGTGATTCGCGCTAAACAGAACGGGGCAAAAATTATCGTCTGCGATCCGCGCAAAATCGAAACCGCGCGCATTGCGGATATGCACATTGCGCTGAAAAACGGCTCGAATATCGCGCTGTTGAATGCGATGGGGCACGTCATTATTGAGGAAAACCTGTACGACCAGGCGTTTGTCGCCACGCGTACGGAAGGGTTTGAAGAATACCGGAAAATTGTCGAAGGCTACACGCCGGAGTCGGTAGAGGCGATAACCGGCGTAAGCGCGCAGGAGATCCGCCAGGCGGCACGGATGTATGCCGGAGCGAAAACCGCCGCCATCCTGTGGGGCATGGGCGTGACCCAGTTCTACCAGGGCGTGGAAACCGTGCGCTCCCTGACCAGCCTCGCGATGCTGACCGGGAATCTGGGCAAAGCGCACGTCGGCGTTAACCCGGTTCGCGGCCAGAATAACGTCCAGGGTGCCTGCGACATGGGCGCGCTGCCGGACACGTATCCAGGGTACCAGTACGTCAAATTCCCGGAAAACCGCGAGAAGTTCGCGAAGGCCTGGGGCGTGGAGAGCCTGCCGGCACACACCGGATATCGCATCAGCGAGCTGCCGCACCGCGCCGCGCACGGCGAAGTGCGTGCGGCCTACATCATGGGTGAAGATCCGCTCCAGACCGACGCCGAGCTGTCTGCGGTGCGCAAAGGCTTTGAGGATCTGGAGCTGGTGATTGTCCAGGATATCTTCATGACCAAAACCGCGGCGGCGGCGGATGTGATTCTCCCGTCGACCTCCTGGGGCGAGCATGAAGGCGTCTATACGGCGGCGGACCGCGGCTTCCAGCGCTTCTTTAAGGCGGTCGAGCCGAAGTGGGATTTGAAAACGGACTGGCAGATCATCAGCGAAATCGCCACCCGCATGGGCTACCCGATGCACTACAACAACACCCAGGAGATCTGGGACGAGCTGCGGCATCTGTGCCCGGACTTTTATGGGGCAACCTATGAAAAAATGGGTGAGCTGGGCTACATCCAGTGGCCGTGCCGGGACGAGTCGGAGGCCGACCAGGGGACGTCGTATCTCTTTAAAGAGAAATTTGACACCCCGAACGGGCTGGCGCAGTTCTTCACCTGCGACTGGGTTGCGCCGATCGATAAACTCACAGAGGAGTACCCGATGGTGCTCTCTACCGTGCGTGAAGTAGGCCACTACTCCTGTCGTTCAATGACCGGCAACTGCGCCGCGCTGGCGGCGCTGGCGGACGAACCGGGCTACGCGCAGATCAACACCGCCGATGCGGAGCGCCTCGGCATTGAGGATGAAGCGCTGGTGTGGGTGAATTCGCGCAAAGGCCGCATCATTACCCGCGCGCAGGTCAGCGACCGTCCCAACAAAGGGGCGGTCTATATGACCTACCAGTGGTGGATTGGTGCCTGTAACGAGCTGGTGACGGAGAACCTCAGCCCGATAACCAAAACGCCGGAGTACAAATACTGCGCCGTCAACGTGGAGCCAATTGCGGATCAGCACGCGGCGGAACAGTATGTGATCGACGAATATAACAAGCTGAAAGCACGGCTGCGTGAAAGCGCAATAGGTTGAAGCCGTTAATTAATCGTTGAATAAAGGGAGTGAGTTATTCACTCCCTTTTTATTTCCGCTTAAAACATTAAAAATATAAATTATTATTCTGGAAAGCGGCTCGCAAAATAATGTAATTCGCGCAGAACAGAATTACATCTTTGCATTTTAATTCAGAAGGATAAGATGTGTGGCGGGTGCTTAAGACTTTCTGTCTTGAGCATTGTTGAGGGACAGAAAGTGGAAAGCCCCGGGAAATTTTCATTCACCCGAGGCTACCCCTCAACTACCAACAGGTTGAGAGTAGCCTCTTATTCTTTTTTTGACAAGGAGTAAAAGGCATGACGCCATTAAAAACTGCGTTAGGCATCGTCTTTATTATCTGCCTGACGATAGTGATATTTACCTTTATTACTCGCGGTAGACTGTGCGAGTTTTCAATAAAGAGTGAACATCAGGAGGTGGCGGCGAAATTAGCCTGCGTGGCAGGCTAACCTCTACGGGCGAAACCACGGTTTCGCCCGGCTTGTGGGATGCTGAGGTCTTAATGCACCCATTTTTTTCTTTTGCTACCGCGATTATACTGCGCGGCGTGTACCCAGATGATAAGAATCCATGAAAGCCATTTTTCTGTTGTTGTTATTTTTTACGTCGTTCGCCCGCGCGGATGAGATAGGCAGCCAGTATCAGAAGCAGGCGGAAGCCGGCGATGCCCGCGCCCAGTATTATCTCGCCGATACCTGGTTCAGCTCCGGTGACAGAAAGCAGGCAGCGTTGTGGGCCGAGAAAGCCGCGAAAGGCGGTGATGTCGACGCCATGGGGTTACTCTCGCAGATCCTCTTTACGCAGGGGGATTACGCTCAGGCTAAAGCGCTGGCGCAGCAGGCCACCATCGCCGGCAGCAAGCGCGGCACGATTATGCTGGCGCGTATTATGGTGAACACGCAGGCGGGTAAAACCGACTATCCTCAGGCCATCAAGCTCCTGCAAACGGCGGCCGAAGATATCGACAACGACTCGGCGGTCGATGCGCAACTGCTGCTGGGGCTGATTTATGCCAACGGTGTAGAGGTGCCGCAGGATGACGTACAGGCGGCGTCATGGTTTAAGCGCAGCTCGTCCCTGTCACGTACGGGCTATGCGGAGTACTGGGCAGGGATGCTGTTCCAGCAGGGTGAGAAAGGCTTTATCACGCCGAATAAGCAGAAAGCGCTCTACTGGCTAAACCTGAGCTGTACCGAAGGGTTTGATACGGGGTGTGAGGAGTTTGATGCGTTGAGCGGAGAATAACGTGCCGGGTGGCGGCTTCGCCTTACCGGGCCTACAAAACCCGTAGGCCCGGTAAGCGCAGCGCCACCGGGCTTAGGATGTTACTGGTCAGCCGTCTTATCAAAACGACCCAGCACTTCGCGTTCATACGCCAGCGCTTTTTTACGGTCGAATTTGTGTTCCCACTTGGCGATAACCAGCACCGCCAGCGCGTTACCCACCACGTTCAGCGCCGTACGCGCCATATCGAGGATACGGTCCACACCGGCGATAAACGCCAGGCCTTCCAGCGGAATACCGACGCTGCCCAGCGTCGCCAGCAGCACCACGAAGGAGACGCCCGGCACGCCTGCGATGCCCTTTGAGGTCACCATCAGCGTCAGAACCAGTACGATCTCCTGCCACAGCGACAGGTCAATGCCGTACAGCTGCGCGATAAAGATCGCCGCAATACTCTGGTACAGCGTCGAGCCATCCAGGTTAAAGGAGTAGCCGGTCGGCACCACGAAGCTCGTTATCGACGCTGGCGCACCGTACGCTTCCATCTTCTCAATAATGCGCGGCAGCACGCTCTCAGAGCTTGCGGTGGAGTACGCCAGAATCAGTTCATCCTTCAGGATACGGATCAGGATCCAGATACTCAGCCCGCACAGGCGCGCCACAATCCCCAGCACCACCAGCGCGAAGAACAGAATGGCGAAGTGCACCAGGATCACCAGCTTCGCCAGCGGCCACAGGGAGGCAAAACCAAAGTTCGCCACGGTCACTGCGATAAGCGCGAACACCCCAACCGGCGCGTAGCGCATCACCATGTGGGTCACTTTGAACATGGTTTCGGAGATAGAGCGGAACACGGTCACCAGCGGCTCGCGGTGCGTCGCTGGCAACGAGGAGAGCCCCAGACCAAACAGCACCGAGAAGAAGATGATCGGCAGCATCTCGCCTTTCGCCATGGAAGCAATGATGTTGGTCGGCACCAGCGACAGGATAGTCCCCATCAGACCGTGGGAATGGCTCTGCACGTCAGCGGTGGTGCTTTGGTATTTCGAAATATCCACCGTCGCCAGCTGCGACATATCGATCCCGGAGCCTGGCTGGAATACGTTCGCCAGCGTTATGCCGAGGATAATCGCAACCGTGGTGATCACTTCGAAATAGAGAATAGTTTTCGCGCCAATGCGACCTAACTGCTTCGCATCGCCGACGCCCGCGATACCGACAACCAGCGTCGAGATCACAATGGGCACCACAATCATCTTAATCAGATGAATAAAAATATCGCCTGCCGGAGAGAGCAGGTTCGCAATCAGCCACTCGCGGCTGTCGCTATGATAATGAAGATAACTGCCCAGCAAGATGCCCAGCACAAGGGCCAGCAGGATCTGCCAGGCCAGGCTGACTTTCAAATTTTTCATAGAAACTGACTTCCTCAATGAAATCTCCGCACCAGCAAAACTGCATGAATATGGAGACATACTGAAAGGGTATGAATTGTGTTGCGTTGGTTTATGGGATTTTTTAACGCGGCGTATGAGTATCATTTGCACGACCTGTTGCGCAAGCCTTAAAGAACGACGCATTTCACTATCAAAAGCGGTTATGACGCGAGTTTGTCATAATTCTGATAAATAACCTTTTGTTATAAAAACGCTTTTTTATAAAGAATTGTGAATAATCGGCATCGTGAATTATTTCCCTTCAAAGTTTCATTCGCTCAATTTTCAACCTGTTCAAACAATGCGTGATCTGTCGCCCAAATACTAAACAAAGCTTGTAAAGCCCCTACTATTAACGTTTTTGCGACATATTATTAACATCTTACAAGGAGAAAAAAAGCCATGAGCCAAATACACAAACACGACATTCCCGCAAACATTGCGGACCGTTGCCTGATCACCCCGGAGCAGTACCACGAGAAATATCAGCAATCTGTTACCAACCCGGACGCCTTCTGGGGCGAGCAGGGTCACATCCTTGACTGGATCAAACCTTATCAGAAGGTGAAGAATACCTCTTTCGCGCCAGGCAACGTCTCCATCAAATGGTATGAAGACGGCACGCTGAACCTGGCGGCGAACTGCCTGGACCGCCATCTTGCCGAACGCGGCAACGAAACGGCCATTATCTGGGAAGGCGACGATGCCTCTCAGAGCAAACACATCTCTTATAAAGAGCTGCACCGCGACGTCTGCCGCTTCGCTAACGTGCTGCTGGGCCAGGGGATTAAAAAAGGCGACGTGGTGGCGATCTACATGCCGATGGTACCGGAAGCGGCGGTAGCTATGCTCGCCTGCGCGCGTATCGGCGCGATCCACTCCGTCATCTTCGGCGGCTTCTCCCCTGAAGCGGTTGCCGGGCGCATCGTTGACTCGAACTCGAAGCTGGTGATCACCGCCGACGAGGGCGTACGCGCCGGGCGCGGTATTCCGCTGAAGAAAAACGTCGATGAAGCGCTGAAAAACCCGAACGTCAAATCCATCAATAACGTCATTGTCCTCAAGCGTACCGGCGGCAAGATCGACTGGCACGAGGGGCGTGACCTGTGGTGGAGCGACCTGATTGAAAAAGCGAGCGACCAGCATCAGCCGGAAGAGATGAACGCGGAAGATCCGCTGTTTATTCTTTACACCTCCGGCTCAACCGGTAAACCGAAAGGCGTACTGCACACCACCGGCGGCTATCTGGTCTATGCGGCCACCACCTTTAAATACGTCTTCGACTACCATCCGGGCGACATCTACTGGTGTACCGCCGACGTGGGCTGGGTCACCGGACACAGCTACCTGCTGTACGGCCCGCTGGCCTGCGGCGCAACGACGCTGATGTTTGAGGGCGTACCGAACTGGCCGACCCCGGCGCGCATGTGTCAGGTGGTCGATAAGCACCAGGTCAACATTCTTTACACCGCGCCAACGGCGATCCGCGCGTTAATGGCGGAAGGTGATAAGGCCATCGAGGGCACCGACCGCTCCTCATTGCGCATCCTCGGCTCCGTGGGCGAGCCCATCAACCCGGAAGCCTGGGAGTGGTACTGGAAGAAAATCGGTAACGAGAAGTGCCCGGTGATGGACACCTGGTGGCAGACCGAAACCGGCGGCTTTATGATCACCCCTATGCCGGGCGCCACGCAGCTGAAGGCGGGTTCTGCAACCCGTCCGTTCTTTGGCGTGCAGCCTGCGCTGGTGGATAACGAAGGCAATCCGCAGGAAGGGGCCACCGAAGGCAACCTGGTGATCGTCGACTCCTGGCCGGGTCAGGCACGCACCCTGTTTGGCGACCACGAGCGCTTCGAGCAGACCTACTTCTCGACCTTTAAAAACATGTACTTCAGCGGTGACGGCGCGCGTCGTGATGAAGACGGTTATTACTGGATCACCGGACGCGTGGACGACGTGCTGAACGTCTCCGGCCACCGTCTGGGCACCGCGGAGATTGAATCTGCGCTGGTGTCGCATCCGAAGATTGCCGAAGCGGCGGTGGTCGGCATTCCTCACAACATCAAGGGCCAGGCGATCTACGCCTACGTCACCCTGAACCACGGTGAAGAGCCGTCGCCGGAGCTGTATACCGAGGTGCGCAACTGGGTACGTAAAGAGATTGGCCCGCTTGCCACGCCGGACGTACTGCACTGGACAGACTCGCTGCCGAAAACCCGTTCCGGCAAGATTATGCGCCGTATCCTGCGCAAAATCGCGGCAGGCGATACCAGCAACCTCGGCGATACCTCAACGCTTGCCGATCCTGGCGTGGTGGACAAACTGCTCGAAGAGAAGCAGGCCATCGCGATGCCATCGTAATGTTTTCTCCCTCTCCCCGTGGGAGAGGGCCGGGGTGAGGGCATCAGACCGCACCTTCCTCCCCTCACCCTAACCCTCTCCCCATAGGGGAGAGGGGATAAAACAAACCAACCTTACCTCTGGAGATTTCTGTGATGAATAACGATATTTGTCAGCAGATAGAGAATAGTGCGCACTACAGGGAGCTCGTCGATAAGCGGCAACGGTTTGCCTTCACCCTTTCCATCATCATGCTGATTATCTATGTCGGCTTTATTCTGCTGATCGCCTTTGCGCCGCACTGGCTGGGCACCCCGTTACATGAGGGCACCAGCGTGACGCGCGGTATCCCCATTGGCATTGGCGTGATCGTGATTTCGTTTGTGCTGACCGGCGTCTACGTCTGGCGCGCGAACGGTGAGTTCGATCGCCTTAATAAAGCGGTACTGCAAGAGGTAAAAGCATCATGAAGCGAGTCCTGACGGCGCTAGCCGCCACACTTCCCTTTGCCACCCACGCGGCGGATGCCATTACCGGCGAGGTACAGCGCCAGCCAACCAACTGGCAGGCGATTATCATGTTCCTGATTTTCGTGGTGCTGACGCTGTACATTACGTACTGGGCATCGAAACGCGTTCGCTCCCGTAACGATTACTACACTGCGGGCGGCAACATTACCGGCTTCCAGAACGGCCTGGCGATTGCGGGTGACTTTATGTCCGCCGCCTCGTTCCTCGGGATCTCCGCGCTGGTGTACACCTCCGGCTATGACGGCCTGATCTACTCCCTCGGCTTCCTCGTCGGCTGGCCGATCATTCTGTTCCTGATTGCCGAACGCTTGCGCAACCTGGGACGTTACACCTTCGCTGACGTGGCATCCTATCGCCTGAAGCAGGGGCCGATTCGTACCCTCTCCGCCTGCGGCTCGCTGGTGGTGGTGGCGCTGTATCTGATCGCCCAGATGGTGGGCGCGGGCAAGCTTATCGAACTGCTGTTTGGCCTGAACTACCACGTCGCGGTGGTGCTGGTGGGCGTGCTGATGGTGATGTACGTTCTGTTCGGCGGCATGCTGGCCACCACCTGGGTGCAGATCATCAAAGCCGTACTGCTGCTGTTCGGCGCGAGCTTTATGGCCTTTATGGTGATGAAACACGTCGGCTTCAGCTTCAATAACCTGTTCACCGAAGCGATGGCTGTCCACCCGAAAGGAGAAGCGATCATGAGCCCAGGCGGGCTGGTGAAAGATCCGATCTCCGCGCTCTCTCTCGGTCTCGGCCTGATGTTTGGTACCGCTGGCCTGCCGCACATTCTGATGCGTTTCTTCACGGTGTCAGACGCGCGTGAAGCGCGTAAGAGCGTCTTCTACGCCACCGGCTTTATGGGTTACTTCTACATCCTGACCTTTATCATCGGCTTCGGCGCGATCATGCTGGTGGGCGCGAACCCGGCGTTTAAAGACGCGGCGGGCGCGCTGATTGGCGGTAACAACATGGCGGCGGTGCACCTGGCCGATGCGGTGGGCGGCAACCTGTTCCTCGGCTTTATCTCCGCCGTGGCCTTCGCCACCATCCTTGCGGTGGTCGCCGGGCTGACGCTGGCGGGCGCGTCTGCGGTATCGCACGACCTCTACGCCAACGTCTTCCGTAAAGGCGCGAGCGAGCGCGACGAGCTGAAGGTTTCCAAAATCACCGTGCTGGTGCTGGGCGTAGTCGCTATTCTGCTGGGGATCCTGTTTGAGAAGCAGAACATCGCCTTTATGGTGGGACTGGCCTTCTCAATTGCGGCAAGCTGTAACTTCCCAATCATTCTGCTCTCCATGTACTGGTCCAAACTGACCACCCGTGGGGCGATGATAGGCGGCTGGCTCGGCCTGCTGACGGCGGTAATTCTGATGATCCTCGGCCCGACCATCTGGGTGCAGATCCTCGGTCACGAAAGCGCTATCTTCCCGTACGAGTACCCGGCGCTGTTCTCCATTGCCGTGGCGTTTATCGGTATCTGGGTCTTCTCGGCTACCGACAACTCGCCGGAGGGTAACCTGGAGCGTGAGAAATTCCGCGCCCAGTTTATCCGCTCACAAACCGGCCTCGGCGTTGAGCAGGGCCGCGCACACTAAGCCTTTCTCCCCGGTTGCTCTGGCCGGGGAGCTTAAAACATCACCCACGCCACCAGCGGCGCGATTAACACCATCGTCACGCCCGAGAGCATCATCACCAGGCTTGCAACGACCCCTTCCTGCTGACCCAGCTCATACGAACGCGCCGTGCCTGCCCCGTGAGATGCCGCGCCAAACCCTGCTCCTTTCGCCATCCCTTCCCGAATGGACAGCCGCAGAAACAGCACATCCCCCACCGCCATGCCGAATACGCCGGTGACGACCACAAACAGCGCCACCAGATCCGGCTGCCCGCCGAGCGGTTTAGCCGCTGCCAGCGCAAACGGCGTGGTCACCGAGCGTACGGCAAGGCTGCGCTGAATTTCATCGGAGAGGGTAAACAGCCGCGCCAGCCAGACGGAGCTACAGACCGCCACCACCGTGGCGGTGACGACGCCCGCGCTGAGCGACATCCAGTGGCGTTTGATAATGGCGAGGTTGTCATAAACGGGTACGGCAAAAGCGATGGTTGCCGGGCCGAGCAGCCACAGCAGCCAGTGGGATTCACCAATGTAGTTCTGCCAGGAGATATGGCCGAAGACCAGCATCAGCACCAGCAGAATCGGCGTAAAGACCAGCGGCATCAGCGGCAGCGTGCGAAAGCGGCGATACAGGCGCTTGTTGGCAAAGTAGATGGCGACCGTCACGATCAGGCACAGCACGCTTATCTGAAAGTTAGTCATGCTTTTGCCTGCTGATTTCGAACCGGTACACCTTATCCACCACCCAGGCGGTGGCACCCAGCACCATCAGCGTGCTCAGGGCAATAACCGCGAAGATGCGCCAGCCGTCGACCATCAGCAGCTGCGCATAGTTCACCACCGCCACCACGGCCGGAACGAAGAACAGCAGCATCTCCGCCAGCAGCCAGCGCGCGCCGGCGCGCACCCAGCTGAGGGGCAACGCGCGGCAGAGGATCAGCACCAGCATCAGCACCATCCCCACCAGGTTGGCGGGTAAAGGCAGATGCAGCCAGTCGACAAGGTATTCCGCAAAAATAAACAGTCCCGCGTAGAGCAGTACCTGAACCGGGACCTGGAGTCGTTGCACAACGGCAGGCGTAACACGGTTTAACGCCACGGCCATGGGGGTTTTCCTCAGAAATGAGACGAGGCGCCAGTATAGTGAGCGTACGTCATCGACTGAAATGAATTAAAATCATCGAAGGTATAGTTTCGAGGAATAATCATGGACATAAGAACGCTGCGCTATTTTGTCGAGGTGGTTCGCCAGCAAAGTTTTACCCGCGCAGCGGAGAAGTTGTTCGTTACCCAGCCAACCATCAGCAAAATGCTGAAAAACCTCGAAGACGAGCTGAACTGTACCCTGCTGATCCGCGACGGACGCAAGCTGCTGCTGACCGATACCGGACGCGTGGTGTTCGAGCGCGGGCTGGCGATCCTGGCGGAGTTCCGCCAGCTTGAGGCCGAGCTTGCGGACATCAACCACCTGACGAAAGGTCTGCTGCGGCTCGGCATTCCGCCGATGGTTGGCATGATGATGGCCGGGCCGATAAGCCTGTTCCGCCAGCGCTACCCCGGCGTTGAGCTCAAAATTTCTGAATTTGGCGGCCTGACCGTGCAGCAGGCGGTGATCAACGGCGAGCTGGACGTGGCGATGACGGCCCTTCCCGTGGAGGAAGAGAGCGGGCTGGCAACGCTGCCGCTGTTCAGCCATCCGCTGTGCGTGCTGGTACCCCGCTCCGGCGACTGGCTGAAGATAGACTCAGTGAAGCCCGATCTGCTCGGCGAACACCCGCTGCTAATCTACAACGAAGACTTCGCCTTAAGCCGCCAGCTGATGACCCTGTTTAACCACCATAACGTGAAGCCGCGCATTGCGGTGCGCAGCGGCCAGTGGGATTTCCTGGCGGCAATGGTGCAGGCGGGCGTGGGAATTGCCATTCTGCCGCAACCGATCTGCGAGCGGCTTGATAAAAACACGCTGCGCTGGATCCCGCTGGAGAGTGACCTGCACTGGCAGTTGGGGATGATTTGGCGTGAAGGGGTGTATCTGTCGCACAGCGCACAGGCGTGGCTGCAATGTTGTGAGGGGTTTTGGGTGCGGTCTGAATAGTGCCGGGTGGCGGCTTCGCCTTACCCGGCCTACGGTTCAAATGTAGGCCCGGTAAGCGTAGCGCCACCGGGCAACAAAGCGCTACTGATTCTCTATTAACAGCGCTTCTAACAGGTCCAGATCGTGCAGCAGCTTTTGCAGCGTCTCGTTGCTGATCTGGCGCGTGGCGCGCAGGTGATACAGCTCGGCACGCTCGGAGCGCAGCGCCGCCAGGCGGAAACGACGCTCCAGGTTCTCTTCCTGCAGCGAGCTTTCCACGTCGTTACGTCCGTCAGCACGACGTCGCAAATTACCAATCACGCGTGAACTGACTTCCTTCAGCAGCTGGTTATCAATGTTCTCTTCGGCATCGGCAGCCAGACGCTCCTCCATCTTCTCAATGGCGACAATCGCGACTTCCGCCGTCGCCGCACGGGCTATCCGCTCCTCTTTGTGCTGTTGGGTCGAGTCACCGGCATCAATGTGCTGGAGTAAAATCGGCAGCATAATCACGCCGACAAACAGCGAGAAGAGAATCACGCCCGCCGCCAGGAACACCAGCTCGTAGCGCGCCGGGAAGACGTCGCCCGTCGGTAGCAGCAGCGGAATAGAGAGCACACCGGCGAGGGTTATCGCCCCGCGTACGCCGGCGAAAGAGGCAATCAGCAGCTCGCGCGTGGTCCAGGAGCCGAACTCCATCGGCTTTTTGGTCAGGAAGCGGACGCTGAACTTTTTCATCGTCCACAGCCAGCCGAAACGCACCAGCATTAATGCCATGTAGATCAGCACGATATCGGTAAACAGCATCCAGACTTCAACGTTTGGATCCGCCTCCGCCGCGATCAGCGAGGATTCCATGATGCCCGGCAGCTGCAGGCCCAGCAGCAGGAAGACCATGCCGTTAAAGACAAACTCCAGCATCGCCCAGGTGCTGTTGGCGCGCAGGCGCATCGCCAGCGGCGCGCGGCGCATCACGCCGGAGCGGGTGATGGTCATCCCCGCCGCTACCGCCGCCAGAATGCCCGAGACGCCGATATGTTCAGCGATAAGGTAAGAGGCAAACGGCAGCAGGAACAGCAGAACGATTTGCGTCGCCGGTTCATCGCCGCCCCAGCGGCTGAGGAAGCGCAGCGAACGACCGTACAGCCAGCTCACCACGAAGCCCGCGAGAATACCGCCAATCGCCACTTTGAAGAATTCCAGGGTCGCGCCACCAATGGTAAAGACCATGGTGCCCATGGCTACCGCCACGGCAAACTTCAGGGCCACCAGGCCGGAAGCGTCGTTCATCAACGCCTCGCCCTGCAAAATGCCCATTATTTTCTTCGGAATGCGCCCTTCACCCACAATGCCGGAAAGGGCCACGGCGTCGGTCGGCGACAGCACGGCGGCCAGCGCAAAGGCGGGAATTAACGGGATACCCGGTACGGCCCAGTAGATCAGGAAACCAATCCCGACCACGGTAACGACCACCAGCGCCAGCGCCAGGCCGAAGATCTCTCGCCCATGCTCAAGAAATTCGCGCGTCGGCGTTTTCCACCCATCGGCAAACAGCAGCGGCGGGATAAACAGCACGAGGAACAGTTCCGGATCGAACTCCACGTGCAGACCGAACGTCGGCCACGCCAGCAGCGCGCCGATGGCTATTTGCATTAAAGGCAGGGGGACCTGGAAGGGCAGTACGCGTGTAACCACCCCGGATAACGAGACCACAAGGGTCATGATGAGTATTGTGAAGAAAATTTCCATGCGTTCCCTGTTTGCTGTGTTTCTTTTTAAGCCAAACCTGAGGCGTCGTGCCTCTTATTCTATCCTCTCCAGAGTAACGCAAAAGGCAACGGGATGAGTCCTGAAAATAAAAACGGGCGGCCTGAGCCACCCGTTTTCGCATCAATGGATAATTTAGATTGCCCAGCCGCCCGCGTAGAAGGCGACCAACGCAACGGCGATCACCACGGTGCCGATGTTCAGCTTGCGCCACTCACCGGAGACCAGGCGGCCAATCACCAGCGAGGCAAAGCCGATCATGATGCCAGTCACGATGTTACAGGTCAGGACGATAAACACTGCGGTAATCAGGCCGGACATCGCATCCACGAAGTCCGCAAAATCGATTTTCGCCACGTTGCTCAGCATCAGCAGGCCGACGTACATCAGCGCTGGCGCGGTCGCATACGCAGGCACCAGGTAAGAGAGCGGAGAGAGGAACAGGATCAGCAGGAACAGCACGCCAACGGTGATGGCCGTCAGGCCGGTTTTACCGCCTGCCGCCGTACCCGCTGCAGATTCGATATACACCGCCGCAGGCGCCGCACCCACCAGACCAGAGAAGACGCTGCTCAGGGAGTCGGTGGTCAGCGCTTTGCCGCCATCAATAATCTGACCGTCTTTATCCAGCAGGTTGGCCTGACCGGCCACCGCGCGAATGGTACCGGTGGCGTCAAATACCGCGGTCATCACCAGCGCCAGCACGCTTGGCAGGATCACCGGGTTCAGCGCGCCGACGATATCCAGGCTGCCGATCAGGGAGTTGCCTTTGTCATCGCTCAGCGACGGCATGGCGAAAATACCGGAGAAGTGAACGGTCGGATCGAAAATCAGGCCGACGATGGAAATGCCAATAATGGTCAGCAAAATGCCGCCCGGCACCTTCAGTTTTTCCAGGCCGATAATCACCGCCAGACCGATGAGCGACATAATGACCGGGAAGCTCGCGAAATGACCGAGCGCTACCGGCAGGCCGTCCAGCGGGTTCTTGATGACCAGACCCACGCCGTTGGCAGCGATCAGCAGCAGGAACAGGCCGATACCGATACCGGTGCCGTGCGCCACGCCCTGCGGCAGGTTGCGCAAAATCCAGCTACGGATGCCGGTGGCAGAAATAACGGTAAACAGTACGCCCATCAGGAACACGGCGCCGAGGGCAACCGGTACGCTGATCTGCTGGCCCAGCACCAGACTGAACGCGGTAAAGGCGGTCAAAGAGATGGCGCAACCAATCGCCAGCGGCAGGTTCGCCCACAGGCCCATTACGATGGAGCCCACGCCGGCCACCAGGCAGGTGGCGACAAAGACAGCCGCAGGCGGGAAGCCCGCCTTGCCCAGCATGCCCGGCACCACGATGACGGAGTACACCATCGCCAGAAACGTGGTCAGACCGGCAACGACTTCCTGGCGCACGGTGCTGCCACGAGCCGAAATTTTAAACATGGCGTCAAGTGAACCGCCGGTACGCGCAGATGGCGTAGACATAGAAAACATCCCCTGAGAGTTTTTATAGAACGTCCATAAGCGTGGTGGAGACACCGCTGCCAGCTAAAACGTCAAATCCGTGTGTTGCGTTTGCGACGAAAGGGCGTCACAAAAAAAGCAAACGTTTAGCTCCGCGCTTATAAAACGGGTGGTCAAATTAAGGCAAACGATTATCCAGCCTAATACCCGCCCTTTTCAACTGAACTTTGTCGTTTTTCGCTAAAATTCACTTATGACGATGAAGAAATAAACAGAGGATGCGCAAACGTTATCGTCTATGCGCAATTTGTTTACATTTCAATCCTCGCCCGGGATCGTTAACGGGCCACCTTGTTGCAGGGTTCTTTGCCAGCCAGGACTAGTTTCCACTTTTTGCTTCCATGCCTGAATATGCGGCAGATTAGCAATGCCGCCGCGCGCCAGAAGGGCAAAGAGGGGGAAGCTCATCTGAATGTCGGCCATGCTTAACGTCTCTCCGGCAAACCAGCTGTTTTTAGCAAGATGTGAGTCAATAAAGCGCGCATGGGTCTCCAACTGGGGGTTGAGATACGCTTTCTGTACCCCCTGCCCCAGCGCCTTGCCCAGCGTTCGGATGCCAAACGGCACGGGCGGCTTTCCCAGGCTGCTGAAGACCAGCTTCATGAGCAGCAGCGGCATCAGCGACCCTTCTGCGTAATGCAGCCAGAAGCGGTATTGCACCTTATGCGCGGGGTCTAAAGGCTTCAGCCGCGATTCGGCATCATAGGTTTCCTGCAGATACTCCAGAATGGCGCCTGACTCCGCAAGGATCAGCCCGTTATCTTCAATGACCGGCGATTTGCCCAACGGATGCACCTTTTTGAGGGACTCGGGTGCCAGCATGTTCTTTTCGCGCTGGTAGTGAACAATCTCATAAGGCAGGGCGAGCTCTTCCAGCGCCCAGATCACGCGGTGCGAGCGCGACTGGTTAAGGTGATGTACCGTGAGCATGATTTTTCTCCTGTTATTCATACTTTTTAACTATAGAAAATCGAACAACACCGCGAAAAAATTTCGTCTAAAAAACGGCTAGCGCGGCTGGCGAAAATACGGGTCTTGCATAGAATTAAAGTGTCAGCACAATCCGGAACCTCCCCAACCAGCTCGACACGAGGGGTGCTGATGTCGGGGGAAACCCTCCCGTGAACCAGCGGGATAGAGAGAAAGACAAAGACCGGGAAAAACTAAAGCGCCCTTAGTGGCGCTTTAGTTCTTTATTATGCTTTTTGCCGCAAGAACTTAATCCTCCTCCAGCAGCCGCGCCCCGGTCCCCTGCTCGCCCAGCCTGTCGCCAGGGTTACGTAGCGGGCAGTCGCTACGGGACAGGCAGCCGCAGCCGATACAGCCGTCCAGCTCGTCACGCAGCGCCACCAGCGTGTGGATACGCCTGTCCAGCTCTTCACGCCACTGGGACGAAAGCTCTTTCCACTCTTTCGGGCTAAGCGTGTGCCCTTCCGGCAACACGCCGAATGCCTCACCGATCGTCGCCAGGGGAATACCGATGCGTTGCGCAATTTTGATAATCGCCACGTAGCGGAGCACGTCGCGGGTATAGCGGCGCTGGTTTCCACCGTTACGGATGCTTTTAATTAACCCTTTGCTTTCATAAAAGTGGAGCGCCGATACCGCAACACCGCTTCGCTTTGCCACTTCGCCGGGGGTTAACAGCGCTTTAATGCGCGGCAATCTCTTTTCCATAAAACCTCTTTACCTCAAGTTAACTTGAGGAATTATACTCCCCCGCAGAGAAAACGACGAATCAACCGAGAAAGTTGTATCTACAGAGGGGCAACCTTATGTCGCATCAGCAAATTATTCAGACACTTATTGAATGGATTGACGATCATATCGACCAACCGTTGAACATTGATGTGGTCGCAAAAAAATCGGGCTATTCGAAATGGTATTTACAGAGAATGTTCCGCACGGTCATGCACCAGACGCTGGGGGAATACATTCGCCAGCGCAGGCTCCTGCTGGCGGCGCAGGCGTTACGCTCAACGCAGCGGCCGATTTTTGATATCGCGATGGATCTTGGCTATGTTTCGCAACAAACCTTTTCCCGCGTGTTTCGCCGCGAGTTTGACCGTACGCCGAGCGATTATCGCCACCAGTTGAATTAATGCATATCAGTGCAAAGGTTGCTGCTGCCAGGTCATAAACTCCTGGGGCGGCATCGCTTTCGCGAAGTGCCATCCCTGACAGAACTCAACGCCGCGCTTCAACAGCCAGCTCACCTGCTCAGCCGTCTCAACCCCTTCCGCAATGGTTTTAAGCCGCAGGCTTTGCGCCATCTCGATAATATGCTCGGCGATCAGGTGGCTGGTACTGTTGGTGGTTAAGGTGTCGATAAACGATTTATCGATTTTCAGAATATCCACGTTCAACGAGTAGAGGTTGTGCAGGTTGGAATAACCGGTCCCGAAATCATCGATCGCCACTTCATAGCCCGCCTGACGGAAGGCCTGAATCACCGGCGTGGTTTTTGGCACATCGATAAAGCCGCGTTCCGTCACTTCAATTTTAATTTGCTGGGCGCGTACGGCGTAGTGCCGGGCCTTGTCAGAAATCATGGCGATCAGCCGCGAGGAGTGGAAGTCCGTGGCCGACAGGTTGATCGAAATATAGAGATGCGGATGCGCCGCCAGGAAATGGCCCAGATCGCTGAACACCTCCTCAACGACATAATCCGTGATCCGCTCGCTCATTCCCTCTTTTTCCGCAAGCGGAATAAAGTCAGCCGGGCTCATTACCTGCCCATTGAAACCAGGCCAGCGCAACAGCGCCTCTGCCCCCACACACTGGTTGTTCTTGATATCAATAATCGGCTGATAGTGCACACAAAGCTGGCGCTTGTTCAGCGCCCGGTGCAGTAAGCGCCCCGGCGAATTAAGCTCACGATGGGTGCGGGACCACACCAGCAAAATAATAATGCTGCAGATCATTCCCAGCGGTAGCGTCAACGTCGCCTGGTGATAGAGCGTTTCATAAAAACGTTTATCTGACGTCGACACGATGGCGGCAATAGGCCGATTTGTCGATTTCACGACGGTATAGAAACGGTTATCTTTTTGAAATACCGATTCCTTATCCCGAATCATCGAATTTAATAAAGTCGCATTGGCTTTCTGGCTGACGGAAAAGAAGGCATTAGTTACCGTGTCGTATACCCCCCATGCGAGGGAATGATCGGTAGACATCACTTCACTGTAAGAAAGCGGATTGACAACCACGACATAATTTCCGCGCTGCATATATGTCATTTTATAGCCAGTATAAAATGGCGTATCGCGAAAATAATAGATAGCAACGTCAGGTTTACGCGTGTAATTAGCGACCGGAATGACGTAGGGTTGATCCGGTGTAAAAACGGTCGAACAAAGAAAATTCTGACCTTCAGCATAAATTAAATCGGCGACAAACAGGCGGCCACGAACAACGTTCAACATATATTGACGATGTTCCGGCGTACAACGTTCACCCTGATATTTTTCTGCCTCGCCCCTGGCCAGTTCAACTTGTTGAATTACCAGTTCTGTTTTGTCTAAAGCCAGTTCAGCAAATGTCCGTAGCTGAGCGCTCGTTTCCGACTCGGCTCGTAGCTGGGCAAACCATAGAGCAAGCATCACCGGCAGCATAACTACCATGATGATCCCTACCACTCTGAGCATTTTGCGCCGCGCGCTACGATTCATTTCCCGCCCTATATCCCTGCATGTTGTACGCCTGTAGTAATGAAGGCCGGATGCTTTGTTAAACAGGTGATTACGTTGCATGAATCATGCGAAGTTAGCAACTGACTTTTAGTATTAAAAATCTTAAATTTCGTTATGACGATAATATTTTCCCGTAAGCTAAACTGTAAGTATTCGTTCCGTTTTAATTAAGGAAAATAATTATCCATCGCGTACGGGAGGTTTGAAGAGAACACAACAGAGGATCGCTGATTAAGCAAAACTTCTGGCGGCATGAAAAAAGTACAACACCAACGTGAGGTTTCATCCTATTTCTGCGGGTATATTTTGTTCGTTGTTTTATAAATAATCAGACATCACCACAATATTATCAGAAAATAATGCGCCCCCTAAAAACGGCACGGCTGGCCGTCTCTCTGCCTCCAGATGCTCTTCCCCACTTACCCGACGGGATTACCTCAGCGCGTTGTGGATCCGCCTCCCCCTGTGCGAAGGCGGTCCCGAACCGCATGCTCTTTTTTTCGGGTAATAAAATCCCCTTTTTTGGCTACGCAGACACTGGCGAATAAATCAACAAATGTGATATATTTCACACATATTGTGTAACGAGAAACACTGTTTCATTCAGTTCGTCTGTTTTGTAGAGGATGGGTTTTATGGCAACCATTACTACCAGCATGGTTCTCCTGCGCTGGCCCTTGTTGAGTGCGTTTTTGATGTTTTTAGCCAGCACGCTGAACATTCAGTTTCGTAAATCCGACTACGCGGGTCTTGCCGTCATCAGTACCCTGCTAGGGCTTGGCGCGGCTTGCTGGTTCGCAACGGGCCTGCTGGGCATCACCCTGCTGGATATGGCCGCCGTCTGGGAAAATATTAAAGTAGTGATGGTTGAGGCGATGAGCCACACGCCACCAGACTGGCCGATGGTCATTACCTGATCCCTTCAGCAACAAAAAACCCAGACGATGTCTGGGTTTTTTGTTTTAGCATCCGTTGATCAGAACGGGATGTCGTCGTCGAAGTCCATTGGCGGTTCGTTAGACGGGGCAGGAGCAGACTGCTGCTGCGGACGAGACTGCGCGCCGCCGCTGAACTGGTTGCCGCCCTGTGGCTGCTGAGGCTGACCCCAACCGCCCTGCTGCTGGCTGCCACCGGCTGGTGCGCCGCCGCCCTGACGGCCACCCAGCATCTGCATGGTGCCGCCAACGTTCACCACCACTTCCGTGGTGTACTTCTCAGCGCCGGACTGATCGGTCCATTTGCGGGTACGCAACTGGCCTTCGATATAGACCTGAGAACCTTTACGCAGATACTCACCGGCTACTTCTGCCAGTTTGCCAAACAGCACAACGCGGTGCCATTCGGTCTGCTCTTTCATTTCACCGGTCGCTTTATCACGCCAGGATTCGGAAGTAGCCAGCGTAATGTTGGCAACTGCGCCACCACTCGGCATGTAGCGTACTTCCGGGTCCTGGCCCAGATTACCGACGAGAATCACCTTGTTTACGCCTCTGCTGGCCATGTTCGTGTCTCCTGAATACGTTTCTTAATAGTGTAAACGCGCGAGTGTACCATTTCCACGCGGCAATTTGCATAGTTGCGTGGTCGGTTCAGAAATATCCCGCGAACTCGACATTGTTACACAGCGAATCAGAAAATGCATTCCAATACTGTATATTCAAACAGGTCAAATTGTGTCATAATTAGCCGTTTCTGACAGCCGTTTGTCCTTCAAACAAACCAGGCAATCCGTGTTCCAACCGGGAAAGGTGAATGGATAAGATCGAAGTTCGGGGCGCCCGCACCCATAATCTCAAGAATATCAACCTCATAATCCCTCGCGACAAACTCATCGTCGTGACCGGGCTTTCGGGGTCTGGCAAATCCTCACTGGCTTTCGACACTTTGTATGCCGAAGGACAGCGTCGTTACGTCGAATCACTTTCTGCGTACGCGCGTCAGTTCCTGTCGCTGATGGAAAAACCGGATGTCGATCATATTGAAGGGTTATCGCCTGCTATCTCTATTGAGCAGAAGTCTACCTCGCATAACCCGCGTTCAACGGTCGGTACCATTACCGAAATCCATGACTACCTGCGTCTGCTGTATGCCCGCGTGGGTGAGCCGCGCTGCCCGGACCACGATGTCCCGCTGGCGGCACAGACCGTGAGCCAGATGGTGGATAACGTGCTGTCGCAGCCGGAAGGCAAACGCCTGATGCTGCTGGCACCGATCATCAAAGAGCGTAAAGGCGAGCACACCAAAACGCTGGAGAACCTGGCAAGCCAGGGCTATATCCGCGCCCGTATCGACGGCGAAGTGTGTGACCTGTCCGATCCGCCAAAGCTTGAGCTGCAAAAGAAGCACACCATCGAAGTGGTGATTGACCGCTTTAAGGTGCGTGACGATCTCGCCACGCGTCTGGCTGAATCCTTTGAAACCGCGCTGGAACTCTCTGGCGGCACGGCCGTGGTCTCCGACATGGACGACCCGAAAGCGGAAGAGCTGCTCTTCTCCGCCAACTTCGCCTGCCCGATTTGCGGCTACAGCATGCGCGAGCTGGAACCGCGCCTGTTCTCGTTCAACAACCCGGCGGGCGCGTGCCCGACCTGTGACGGTCTGGGCGTGCAGCAGTATTTCGATCCGGATCGCGTGATCCAGAACCCCGAGCTGTCGCTCGCGGGCGGTGCGATTCGCGGCTGGGATAAGCGTAACTTCTACTACTTCCAGATGCTGAAGTCCCTGGCGGAGCACTACAAATTCGACGTTGAAGCGCCGTGGGCGAGCCTGAGCCCGAACGTGCACAAAGTGATCCTGTTCGGTTCCGGCAAAGAGAACATCGAGTTCAAATATATGAACGATCGCGGCGATACCTCTGTGCGTCGCCACCCGTTCGAAGGGGTGCTGCACAATATGGAGCGCCGCTACAAAGAGACCGAATCCAGCGCGGTGCGCGAGGAGCTGGCGAAGTTCATCAGCAACCGCTCCTGCGCCACCTGCGAGGGCACGCGTCTGCGTCGCGAAGCGCGCCACGTGTTTGTGGAAAACACGGCGCTGCCGACCATCTCAGACATGAGCATCGGCCACGCAATGGACTTCTTCAACAACCTGAAGCTTTCCGGCCAGCGTGCGAAAATCGCCGAAAAAGTGCTGAAAGAGATCGGCGATCGCCTCAAGTTCCTCGTGAACGTTGGCCTGAACTACCTGACGCTTTCCCGCTCGGCGGAAACGCTCTCCGGCGGTGAAGCCCAGCGTATCCGTCTGGCGAGCCAGATTGGCGCGGGCTTAGTCGGCGTGATGTACGTGCTGGATGAACCGTCCATCGGCCTGCACCAGCGCGACAACGAGCGTCTGCTCGGCACACTGATCCACCTGCGCAATCTCGGCAACACGGTAATCGTGGTGGAGCACGACGAAGACGCAATTCGCGCCGCAGACCACGTGATCGACATCGGCCCGGGCGCGGGCGTGCACGGCGGCCAGGTGGTGGCGGAAGGTACGCTGAAGGACATTATGGCGGTGCCCGAGTCGCTGACCGGCCAGTACATGAGCGGCAAGCGCAAAATTGAAGTGCCAAAACAGCGCGTCGCGGCGAACCCGGAAAAAGTGCTGAAGCTCACAGGAGCGCGCGGCAACAACCTGAAGGACGTCACCCTGACGCTGCCGGTTGGCCTGTTTACCTGCATTACCGGCGTGTCCGGTTCCGGTAAATCGACGCTGATCAACGATACGCTGTTCCCGATTGCGCAGACGGCGCTGAACGGCGCGACGCTGGCCGAGCCTGCACCGTACCGCGATATTCAGGGGCTGGAGCATTTCGACAAGGTTATCGACATCGACCAGAGCCCGATTGGCCGTACGCCGCGTTCCAACCCGGCGACCTATACCGGCGTTTTCACGCCCGTACGTGAACTCTTCGCCGGCGTGCCGGAAGCGCGTTCGCGAGGGTATACGCCAGGACGTTTCAGCTTTAACGTGCGCGGCGGCCGCTGTGAAGCGTGTCAGGGCGACGGCGTGATCAAGGTTGAGATGCACTTCCTGCCGGATATCTACGTGCCGTGCGACCAGTGCAAAGGCAAGCGCTATAACCGCGAAACGCTGGAGATTAAGTACAAAGGCAAGACCATCCACGAAGTGCTGGACATGACCATCGAAGAGGCGCGCGAGTTCTTTGACGCCGTCCCTGCGCTGGCGCGTAAGCTGCAGACGCTGATGGACGTAGGCCTGACCTACATTCGCCTGGGGCAGTCAGCAACAACCCTGTCCGGCGGTGAGGCGCAGCGCGTGAAGCTGGCGCGCGAGCTGTCCAAGCGTGGTACCGGCCAGACGCTCTACATTCTGGATGAGCCGACCACCGGCCTGCACTTTGCGGATATCCAGCAGTTGCTTGAGGTGCTGCATCAGCTGCGCGATCAGGGCAACACGATTGTGGTCATCGAACATAATCTGGACGTGATTAAAACTGCGGACTGGATTGTCGATCTCGGCCCGGAAGGCGGCAGCGGCGGGGGTGAAATCCTCGTCTCCGGTACGCCAGAGACCGTTGCAGAGTGCGAGGCCTCGCACACCGCGCGCTTCCTTAAACCGTTGCTGTAATTGTTACACGGAGAGCTGCTGTCGGGTCGCTTCCGGCAGCAGTTCAACCGCCTGCTTGTAGGACGCATCCACCAGATAGTAAATTTGCGAGCCGGGCAGCGAGCCGTCCAGATAAACGGTACTCCAGTGCGCCTTATTGAGGTGCTGGCTCGGCCTCACATCATCATGCTGCTGACGTAATAGATCCGCCAGTTCCGGGCTGGTTTTCAGCGACGCCGCCGGGCGCCCTTCAACCTCTTTCACCATCGCAAACAGCACGTCTCCCACTTTGATCTGCGTGGCTTTCCAGTCGCTGTGAACGCTTTGTTCCGCGCCAGGCTTGTTCATGCAATACTGAAGTATCTCCGAAATTGTCATCTTTATTCCCCTTGTAGCGTTGCGATAATTTTACGCGAACCACCGTGAATGCGATGTTCTCCCAGCCAGATCCCTTGCCACGTTCCCAGCATTAGCCGCCCGTTATGAACCGGCAGCATCAGCGATACGCCCAGCAGAGAAGATTTGATATGCGAAGGCATGTCATCTGCGCCTTCATAATCGTGCTCGTAGGGGGCGTTGTCCGGAACCGTCTTCAGGAAATGGTGTTCCATATCAGACCGGACGGTAGGGTCGCAATTTTCATTAAGCGTGAGGGAGGCTGACGTGTGCTGAAGCAGCAGATGCAGTAAACCCGTTTTGACGCGCGACAGGTCGCGGAGTTGCCCGATGACTTCGTCCGTCACAAGGTGAAACCCGCGGGGTTTAGCGCTTAAGGTCAGGGTCTGTTGATACCACATGAGCTGCTCCGTTCTGAAAGATGAATCTTTCTAAGTGTGCAGCAAGAAGGCGAAAGGTAAAACCCGCAGCGGCGGATTTGTTCAAAAAAGAATCAAACCCGCCGCTCAAGAACTAATACTCGGAGTTAACAATCACCTCCTCGCCAAACTTGCCTGCCATCGGCAGCGGTCGATAGGTCGAGTTAGAGGCACGCAGCACCCGGATCGCTCTGGCTCCCACATCCTGCGCCGCGGTAATGTCGTTATCCGAATCACCGTAGAACACTTTGATGTTTTTCTGCTCCAGCCACTGGGTTTTGGTGTTTTGTCCCTCTTTATCACCGGCAAAAATGACCGGATTCATGCTGGCTGCCGGGATCTGAAAATCGTCCTGCAGGGTTTTGGAGACGGTCTCCGTTTTGGTCTGGCTACGGCCGGTGACAAAGTAAATGCTGTCGCCGCGCTTAACGTGCATGGCGATCAGCGCGCGGGCCACCTCTTTCGGAATGCTGAACTCATCCCAGCCGTTATTCATTTTTTCCCAGAACTCCGGGTTCTTCAGATACGCTTCGCTGTCCGGAGAATACGTTTTCTTGCCACGCCAGAAGCCAGGGCTTGAAAACAGCACGGTATCGTCAATGTCGAAGCCCACGGCCATTGGCGGGCGGCCCATCAGGCTGTTTTCGATTTGGGCCACGGAAACCCAGTGAATGGGTGCCTGCTCGGCAAGGATGGCGGCGGTGGTGCCGGTGTAAAGCGGCGTCGGTGCGGAAGCTCGCGCGACGACGGCGCTATTAAGCGAGAACAATAAGCAGGCGGCGCTGAGCGCCAGTGTGATCTTGCGCATATTTTCCCCTGAATATTCAGTTTGTTATCTTTATATTTTGAGTGGATGGTCAAAAATCTATCCGACCATAACCCCGGCGGGAGGGGAAGGAAAGGAGTTTTTACTTATAAAGATGAATAAAAAGAAGACGATCACAAAGTGCCGGGGGACGTGTTTATGCGGTCTGATGCCCTCACCCCAGCCCTCTCCCACGGGGAGAGGGCTGGGTTAGTGAGCATTTACATTACAGCAGCAAACGCCTGCGCCACGCGCTGGACGTTGCCGGCATTCAGGCCCGCCACGCACATACGGCCGCTGGCGATCAGGTAGACGCCGAACTCGTCACGCAGGCGATCGACCTGTGCCGCGCTCAGTCCGGTATAGCTGAACATCCCGCGCTGCTTGAGCAGATAGTCGAAGTTATGCCCCGGCACCGCCTCTTTCAGCACGTTAACAAGTTCCTGACGCATCGACAGAATGCGCTTGCGCATCGCTTCCACTTCCGCAAGCCAGGTGGCTTTCAGCTGTTCGTCGCCCAGAACGGTCGCCACCACCTGCGCACCAAAGTTCGGCGGGCTGGAGTAAATACGGCGGACCGTCGCTTTCAGTTGGCCGAGAACGCGCCCCGCGGCTTCGGCGTCTTCACACACCACGGACAGACCGCCAACACGCTCACCGTAGAGAGAGAAGATTTTTGAGAAGGAGTTGCTGACCAGCGCTGGCAGCCCGGCGCTGGCAACGGCGCGGATGGCGTAAGCATCTTCTTCCATGCCCGCGCCAAAGCCCTGATAGGCGATGTCGAGGAACGGGATCAAATTACGTGCCTTCAGCACCTCGATCACCGCATCCCACTGGGCATTGGTGAGGTCCGCCCCGGTCGGGTTATGGCAGCATGGGTGCAGCAGCACGATGCTGCGCGCCGGCAGGGTGTTCAGTTTTTCCAGCAGCGCTTCGACGCGCACGCCGTTGGTTTCGCTGTCGAACCACGGATAGGTCTCGACCTTAAAGCCCGCACCTTCAAAGATGGCCACGTGGTTTTCCCACGTCGGGTCGCTGACCCACACGCCGGAATCCGGGAAATATTTTTTCAGGAAATCTGCGCCTACCTTCAGCGCACCCGAGCCGCCCAGCGTCTGGATAGTCGCCACGCGCTTTTGTGCGAGCACCGCGTGGTCCGCACCAAACAGCAGCGGCGCAATCGTATTACGGTAGGTGTTTAACCCTTCCATCGGCAAATAAAGCGAAGCACCGTGCGGGGTTGCGTTAAGACGTGCTTCGGCTTCGGCAACGGCTTTCAGTTGAGGAATGATGCCGTCCTCGTTGTAATAAAGACCAATGCTGAGATTCACTTTATCGCTGCGAGGATCTTCTTTGAAACGCTCCATCAAGGAGAGAATAGGGTCGCCGGCGTAGGCGTCTACTTTCTGAAACACGCGATGTTCTCCGGATTATTATGAGGCAGGGTTTTCAACAATAAACCGGAAGCGGAATAAGATCGAGGGGATGTTAACAGAAGCGGGATGCATCGCATCCCGTTAAAGCTTAGTCGATGTATTTCATCGCCACCCGCGACGTCAGACGCGTAATAAGTTCGTAAGCACTTACTTTTGTAATCTCAGCAATGCGTTCAACGGGCAGACCTTCACCCCACATCACCGCATCGTCGCCCGCTTTATCCTGCGCGCCGGGCCCAAGATCCACGCAAATCATGTCCATCGCCACGCGGCCGACAATTTTCACTTCACGACCATTGACCAGCACCGGCGTGCCCGTTGGTGCCGCGCGCGGATAGCCGTCGCCGTAGCCCATCGCCACCACGCCAAGCCGCGTGTCGCGCTCGCTGGTCCAGGTACCGCCGTAACCCACCGGCTCGCCCGCTTTGTGCTCCCGCACGGCAATCAGCTTTGATACCAGCGACATCACCGGCTTAAAGCCTAAGTCCGGCCCCCAGGGTTTATTCTCTAGTGGGGAAACGCCATACAGAATAATCCCCGGACGCGCCCAGTCGAAGTGGGACTGCGGCCACAGCAGAATGCCGCCGGATGCCGCAATGGAGCGCATTCCCGGCTTGCCTTCGCAGAAGGTGTTGAAGATATCAAGCTGCTGCTCGGTTGCGCCACATTCGGGCTCATCGGCACGGGCAAAGTGGCTGACGATATTGACCGGCTGACGCACATTTTTGCACTGGCACAAACGCTGATAAAACGCCTCCGCGTTTTCCGGACGCACGCCCAGCCTGTGCATGCCCGTGTCGAGCTTCATCCAGACGGTGACCTGCTCGCTCAGTTCAGCCGTTTCCAGCGCGGCCAGTTGTTCTTCGTTGTGTACCGCCGTGTGCAGCTGCTGGTCTGCAATGGTCGGCAGATCCGACGCTTCAAAAAAGCCTTCAAGGAGCAGAATCGGTTGCGTAATGCCGCCTGCGCGCAGGCGGAGAGCTTCTTCGAGACGGGCGACGCCAAAGGCGTCGGCATCGGGGAGCGTTCGCGCGGTCTCAAGAAGACCGTGTCCGTAAGCGTTCGCTTTCACGACTGCAACGAGCCTGCTGGCGGGCGCCAGTTCACGCAGACGTTGCAGGTTGTGTCGCAGAGCGCGGCGGTTAATCACAACAGTTGCCGCTTGCATTTGAATTCCTTAGAAATTACTCATCATCATATTGAGGACCGGCATAGTTGTCGAAACGCGACCACTGTCCGTTAAAGGTCAGACGTACCGTACCGATGGGGCCGTTACGTTGCTTACCAATAATAATTTCGGCGATCCCTTTCAGGTCGCTGTTCTCGTGATAGACCTCATCACGGTAGATGAACATGATTAAGTCGGCATCCTGCTCAATGGAGCCGGATTCACGCAGGTCGGAGTTGACCGGGCGTTTGTCTGCACGCTGTTCCAGGGAGCGGTTAAGCTGCGACAGCGCCACTACCGGCACGTGCAGCTCTTTAGCTAACGCCTTGAGCGAGCGGGAAATCTCTGCAATTTCCAGCGTACGGTTGTCGGAGAGCGACGGGACGCGCATCAGCTGAAGGTAGTCGATCATGATAAGGCCGATGCCGCCGTGTTCACGGGCGATGCGGCGCGCGCGGGAGCGCACTTCCGTCGGCGTCAGGCCGGAGGAGTCATCGATGTAGATGTTCCGTTTTTCCAGCAGAATGCCCATGGTGCCGGAGATGCGCGCCCAGTCCTCGTCGTCGAGCTGGCCGGTACGGATGCGGGTCTGATCCACGCGCGACAGGGATGCCAGAGAACGCATCATAATCTGCTCCGAGGGCATCTCGAGACTGAAAATAAGCACCGGCTTATCCTGCAACATCGCCGCGTTTTCGACGAGGTTCATCGCAAATGTCGTTTTACCCATCGACGGACGCGCCGCGACGATAATTAAATCCGACGGCTGTAAACCGGCAGTTTTTTTGTTCAGATCGTCATAGCCGGTGTTTACCCCGGTCACACCGTCGTGCGGCTGCTGGAAAAGCTGCTCTATACGCGCAACGGTGGCGTCGAGCACGTCGGCGATGTTTTTCGGGCCTTCATCTTTGTTGGCACGGCTTTCGGCGATTTTAAAGACGCGGGACTCGGCAAGGTCGAGCAGGTCTTCGCTGGTGCGGCCCTGCGGGTCGAATCCGGCTTCGGCGATTTCGTTCGCTACCGAGATCATCTCGCGGACGACGGCACGTTCGCGCACGATGTCGGCGTAAGCGCTGATGTTCGCCGCACTTGGCGTGTTTTTTGACAGTTCTGCCAGGTAGGCAAAGCCGCCAACGCTGTCCAGCTGCCCCTGACGCTCCAGCGATTCCGCGAGTGTGATCAGGTCAATCGGGCTACCCGACTCCTGCAGGCGCGCCATTTCGGTAAAGATATGGCGGTGCGGACGGGTGTAGAAATCTTCAGACACTACGCGCTCGGCGACGTCGTCCCAGCGTTCGTTATCCAGCATTAAACCGCCCAACACCGACTGTTCCGCTTCAATCGAGTGCGGCGGGACTTTTAACCCTGCGACCTGGAAATCACGCTCGCGAGGTTCAGTCTGTTTGTTGAAGGGTTTGTTTCCTGCCATAGTGAATGGAGTTACCGAGATAAAGAGTGGGTCGAAAGATTACCATATTTTTCTTACGGAGGGAGCATGGCAACGCGCATTGAGTTCCAGAAACACGGCGGTCCTGAAGTGCTGAAAGCGGTGGAGTTTACCCCCGCTGCGCCTCGCGAGAACGAAATTCAGGTGGAAAACAGAGCTATCGGCATTAACTACATTGATACCTATATTCGAGGCGGTCTCTACCCACCTCCGTCAATGCCGAGCGGCCTGGGCACTGAGGCGGCCGGCATCGTCAGCAAAGTGGGCAGTGCGGTTAAGCACATTAAAGAAGGCGATCGTGTGGTATATGCACAGTCTGCCCTGGGCGCTTACAGCTCCGTCCACAACGTCCCGGCGGATAAAGCCGCCCTGCTGCCTAACGCCATCTCCTTTGAGCAGGCGGCGGCCTCCTTCCTGAAAGGCTTAACCGTTTACTACCTGCTGCGTAAAACCTACGAGATTAAACCCGACGAGCAGTTCCTGTTTCATGCTGCCGCCGGTGGCGTGGGGCTGATTGCCTGCCAGTGGGCAAAAGCCCTGGGCGCAAAGCTGATCGGCACCGTGGGCAATGCCCAAAAAGCGCAGCGCGCGCTGCAGGCGGGCGCCTGGCAGGTGATTAACTACCGTGAAGAGAGCATCGTCGAGCGGCTAAAAGAGATCACCGGCGGCAAAAAAGTACGCGTCGTGTATGACTCGGTGGGGAAAGACACCTGGGAAGCGTCGCTGGACTGCCTGCAGCGTCGCGGGCTGATGGTGAGCTTTGGTAACGCCTCAGGCGCTGTCACCGGCGTCAATCTCGGCATTCTGAATCAGAAAGGGTCGCTGTACGTGACGCGCCCTTCTTTGCAGGGTTACATCACCAACCGGGAAGAACTGGAGGAAGCCAGCAACGAGCTGTTCTCGCTAATAGCCAGCGGCGTGATTAAGGTGGATGTGGCGGATGCGCAGAAATACCCGCTAACCGATGCGCAGCGCGCGCATGAGGTGCTGGAAAGCCGGGCGACGCAGGGTTCAAGTTTGCTAATTCCCTGACCCCCAAAAAGAAATTGGGCTTCCCGTGGGAAGCCCTTTCTTTTTTTAGTTCGGCTGTATGTAGGGTACAGCTCGATGAATTCTGTAGCGGCAGCCATAGTGACAGATTCGATAAGTAAATCCTATTCTGTTCTAAGCCATGCTGCCGGGAAAGTTACAAGTATGTGACGAACCCCTCAATACCTTAGTAACGGAAGCGGTTATTGCGCTGATAAGTCGGCAGTTTTGGCGCTTTAATCGCCCGTATTACCCACACCACGGCGATAGCCAGCAGCAGCCACGGCAGCAGTTTGATCGTCAGGGCAAATAATCCGCCGATAAACATAACTACCGTGGCCACAACGAGCGCGGCCAGAATGCCGAGCAGCGACACGCCCGTGACCATCAGCATGACAAAAAAGCCAATCACAAAAAGTAGTTCAAGCATGGTGCTCTCCCACGAGTTCCCGAATGATACTGCAATCATTACAAGAATCATGCCAAAGCTAACCTATTGTTCTTAAAGCAAAACGCCCCGCGAGGATCCGCAGGGCGTAGTGAATTTGACGATCTTTTAGCGAAATTATCGCTTATCCGCCACCAGCCGCAGCGCATGTTCAAGCACCTCAATATCGGCACCGGCTTTATGCGCGTTCTCACTGAGGTAGCGACGCCACTGGCGCGCGCCCGGAATACCCTGGAACAGGCCAAGCATATGGCGGGTGATGTGGCCAAGATAGGTGCCATTGCTCAACTCGCGCTCAATGTAAGGGTACATGGCACGCACGACGGTAACCGGATCGGTGTCTGCGCCTGCAACGTCAAAGATTTCGCGGTCGACGGTCGCCAGAATGCCCGGATTTTGATACGCCTCGCGCCCGACCATCACGCCATCCATATGCTCAAGGTGCGCTTTCGCCTCTTCCAGCGACGTAATACCGCCGTTGATTGACATCGTCAGGTGCGGGAAATCACGTTTCAGCTGGTACACGCGCGGGTAGTCCAGCGGCGGGATCTCACGGTTCTCTTTCGGGCTAAGGCCTGAAAGCCAGGCTTTGCGGGCGTGGATGATAAACATCTCACACTCGCCTTTCCCTGACACCGTATTGATGAAATCACACAGGAATTCGTAGCTGTCCTGGTCGTCGATGCCGATACGGGTTTTGACCGTCACCGGAATGGAGACCACATCGCGCATCGCTTTGATGCAGTCAGCCACCAGCTGTGCGTTGCCCATCAGACAGGCGCCGAACATGCCGTTTTGCACGCGGTCGGAAGGGCAGCCGACGTTCAGGTTGATCTCGTCGTAGCCGCGTTCTTCCGCCAGCTTTGCACACTGGGCCAGCGCGACCGGATCGCTGCCCCCCAACTGCAGCGCAACCGGATGCTCTTCTTCACTGTATGCCAGGTAGTCGCCCTTACCGTGAATAATTGCGCCCGTGGTCACCATTTCGGTGTACAGCAGCGTATGGCGGGAGAGCTGGCGCAGGAAATAGCGGCAGTGTCTGTCCGTCCAGTCGAGCATTGGCGCAATAGAGAAACGGTGTGCAGGAAAAGCAGTCTGGTGTTCTGACGACATGGCGAAGTTTTAAGCATCTGGTGGAAAAGGGGCGCTACTATAGCACAAAGAAAAGCCGGAGGCGCAGCGCCCCCGGTGTACTTTAGAACGTCATGCTCAGCTGAGCCCCTGCGCCCCAGGTTTCGTCCTCGCCATACAGACCCATCAGGTCAACATGAACGGTATTGAACGGCGCGAAACCGACACCGCCGGTAAAGACGTTGCTGTCGTTCCCTTTCATATCCGCACGATAACCGGCACGCACCGCCAGCCAGCTCAGCGGAGTCACTTCAGCACCGACCCCAACATACTGCGACGTATCTTCGCTCTTAAATCCTTTGGTTTCGGTCAGATCGCCATCGGCGGTCAGGGTCACCAGATCGTTGTGCCAGGCAGCGCCCGCGGTCACCAGCGGACGGATCTGGTAGGTGTCTTTATAGCTCACCACTTCCCCCGTACTCCCGTTGCGGATGCGGATATCTTTGGTGTCGATATCGCGCGACATCAGGTTTTGCCCGCTCACGCCGACCGTCCAGTTTTCGCCAAAATCAGCGGCAATACCGGCATCGACGTTAAAGCCGGTATCGTCTGTACGGTAGCGGCTATCGTTCCACTTATTACTGTCGTAATCGTAGATCGAGGTGGTGTAGTTATAGATCCAGCTTTTTTGCAGTTTTGGCGTCACGCCCACGGAAACCGGAACGCCGCCAAGGTCAAACTGGCGGGCAACGGCAATACCGTAGTCGGAGATAATCGCCGCCCGACCGGACGCCGTTGAGTTGAGGTTTTTAGTGATCTGGTCCGTACCGTTCAGCGCAGCGTCCAGGGCAACGCCGGCAGCCACCAGATTGCTTCTTTGAATACCGCGCAGATAATCAATATCCTGCTGGTCGATAGACGAACTTACCCGGCCATGGGCGTACCCTTTCGCCATAAAGGCCACGGAAAGCACATCGTTAGGGATACTCACGGCAAGGCCTGCTCCTGCCGTCGCGCGAGCGGTTTTGCCCTTGAGATAGTCCAGCTCATCGGCCAGATCTTTGGCCGCGCCCTGGAACTGGTTGATGGAGCCTAACGGATTAGTAATAACCTCGATTGGCGTAAGGTTATCAACCACATCCTTATAGTGATTGATTTTGTCGTTGATGGTATCAATCTCATCCTGAAGATTGTCCTCATCCGTTACCTGCACCCCAACGGACGGCAAAATGACCGTCACGTCATCGTCCGGTTTTGCCTTTGCCAGCAGCGCAGGGTTAATTAACGCCCCGCTACCATAATTGCCCGAAGCAACGCCGGTGCCCCCCATCGCGTCGCTACGTGATTCTGTCCAGGTATTGGCTGCTCCCGCCTGATTTGCCATAAACAAGGAGACAGCGATGCTAACCACCGAAAATTTAAAATGTTTTTTCACAGTATGCCCGTCTTATAGTCTGTTATGAAATAACCCCTGTCTGTTATCCCCCAAACAGGCGCGAACTATTGCTGTGAATAAAGATAAAAAGACCCGCTAATTCATTCCCTAAGTAAAACTTCCTTACGGCCTGTTGTAATTTGTGACGGCCCTCAATATTTATAGAAGAGGAAATTATTTTTTCCCAGGTTTTCCATCGTGCGGCCCAAAAAACTGTGGCGGATGGTCTACCCAGCGATCTTCCCGCGTGGCGGCATAAACCGGATTGAACGGATAGTAGATGCGGTTGTGCTTCTTGTTGGCCTCCCCCACCACCAGTAGCCGAACCTCTTCCTCTGTGTTGTTGATAAAGGTGTGGCACACCCCCGTTCCGGCGGGAAAGCCCACGCTGTCTCCGGGTTCGAGTTTCCACAAATAGCCATTAATCCAGGCTTCAGGATAGCCCTCAAGCACGTAGATAAACTCTTCTTCGTCACTTTCCGCATGGGGATAGGACGTCCGACGCCCCGGCGGTAAACGTTCATGATGAATGCCTATACGCCTGAGGCCCAGGCTGCGCGCCAGCGGCGATCCGATGGAAAAAAGCTCGTTACTGTCGGGGTAGGTGGCGTCATCTGGCCCTTCTACGTCGCGCCAGTGCTTGATACAGTCTGGTTTTTTCATTGTTACATTCCCGGTTTGCGATGCGTCAGGTATAGCACAGCCTGGCGGATATCGGTGTTTTTGCCAGAACATGATAAAGTGAGGGTTTTATCTCCCAGAACATCCGAGGTGCTAAATGGATAAGTCCACAAAAGAGCTGTTAGCGCAGGCCGAAAAGCTGTGCGCGCAACGCAATGTGCGCCTGACCCCGCAGCGCCTTGAAGTCTTGCGCCTGATGAGCCTGCAACAGGGGGCGATCAGCGCCTACGATCTACTCGACCTGCTCCGCGAAAGCGAGCCGCAGGCTAAACCGCCCACGGTGTATCGCGCGCTGGATTTCCTGCTGGAACAAGGGTTTGTGCATAAAGTCGAATCCACAAACAGTTATGTCCTGTGCCATCTTTTCGATCAGCCAACGCATACATCGGCCATGTTTATCTGCGATCGTTGCGGCGTAGTGAAAGAAGAGGGAGCGGAAGGCGTAGAGGACATTATGCACACGCTGGCGGCAAAAATGGGTTTTGCCCTGCGTCATAACGTGATTGAAGCGCACGGGCTGTGTTCTGCATGCGTTGAGGTGGAAGCCTGTCGACATCAGGATGCGTGTCAGCACGACCACTCAATTCTGATAAAGAAAAAGCCGCGTTAGCAGCAAAAGAAAGGCGGCTCTTAAGCCGCCTCTGTGGGTCATTCAGCGCTACCAGCGGTAGTCGTTACGGGTTTCCCAGTCTTTAACTTCATTTTCCGCCTGGTCTTTCTCGTAGCCGTAACGTTCCTGAATTTTACCGACAAGCTGATCGCGCTTGCCTTCAATGACGGTCATATCGTCATCAGTCAGCTTACCCCACTGTTCTTTCGCTTTACCTTTGAACTGCTTCCAGTTGCCGCCGATTTCGTCTTTATTCATCATCGTGTCCTCTTAGTTAAGCGTCGGGTCGTAACGTCCGTTACGTTCTTTTCTGCTGGGCGTGATAAAAATTGTAGTTGAGGATTCGGCAGTTGATTTCATATTCGGAATCTTTAACCGTCACGATATATCGTGACGGGAAGGAAGCCAGGTATTATTTTGCCAGTGGCGATGCCAGATAAAGGCAAGCGAGAGGCCGCGCAGGGAGAGAAAGACCGCAAGCGCCAGCCACAAACCGTGATTACCCAGCCACGGAAGCGTCAGCAGCGTCAAACCAAACCCCGCCGCCGCAACCGCCATACTGTTGCGCATTTCCGCTCCGCGCGTCGCACCGATAAACATGCCGTCCAGCAGATAACACCACACTCCCACCACCGGCAAGATCACCTGCCAGACGATGTAGTGGTCCGCCAGTTCGCGTAAAGCCGGGATCGAAGTGAGTAATGCAATAATGTTACGGCCAAAACAGGCATAAATCAGTGCAAACGCCAGCGCGACCAGTCCCGCTTGTCGACAGGCTGCCCGCCAGACATCCCTAAGCTGCCCACTTTCCCGTGCGCCGTACGCCTGCCCGGAATGCGCCTCAACGGCGTAGGCGAAGCCGTCCAGCGCGTAGGCGGTAAACGTCAGCAATGTCATCAGGACCGCATTCACCGCGACGATCTCAGGCCCAAGACGGGCACCAAAAACCGTCAATGCGCCAAAACAGAGTTGTAGCAGAAGCGAGCGCAGCATGATGTCACGGTTGAGCGCCAGCAGTTTACGGATATTGCCGCGCCATGCGGTTTTCAGCATTACGAGGGATATTCCGCGCAAGGCCAGCACGCGCCAGACCATCCACAGCCCAATGAGTAAGGTTCCGTATTCGGCAATCGCCGTCGCCAGTGCCGCCCCGCGCACGTCCATATGCAGGCCCATCACCAGCCAGAGATCGAGCACAATGTTGAGAAGGTTTCCCACGACCAGCAAAATCACTGGCGCACGGGCGTATTGCACACCCAGTAACCAACCCAGCAGAACCAGGTTTGCCAGCGAAGCGGGCGCGCTGAGCCAGCGGATTTCCAGGAAGCGACGCGCCTGCTCCAGTACCGCCTCGCTGCCACCAACAACATGGAGCGCAAGGTCTATCAGGGGCGTGCGCAGTAAAACAATGAGTACCCCCGCGCCAAGCGCCAGGATCAGCGGCTGCACCAGCGCACGCGCCAGACGTAACGGATCTTTCGCACCATACGCCTGTGCGGTGAGCCCGGTGGTGCTCATACGCAAAAAGAGCAGCAGCATAAACAGAAAGCTGGTTGCCGTCGCGCCAATCGCCACGCCGCCAAGATAAACAGGGGAATCGAGATGACCAATAACGGCCGTATCGACCAGACCCAGCAAGGGCACGGTGATATTGGAGAAAATCATCGGCAGGGCAAGACGCCATAATGCCTTATCAGATGCCGTCAGCAGTGACATGAGAGATACCGGGAAGGGTAAATGAGACAGGCTACAGCGGAAGCGTAGCCTGTCAGGAAGAGATTACAGCCATTCGCCGTTACGAATCACGCCAACAGCCAGACCTTCAATAGAGAAACTCTGTTCGCGGAGGTCGACCACAATCGGGGTGAACTCGTTGTTTTCGGGCAACAGCTGAACGGTGTTACCCTGTTTTTTCAGGCGCTTAACGGTCACTTCGTCATCAATGCGCGCAACCACCACCTGGCCGTTTCGCACATCCTGCGTTTTGTGAACGGCCAGAAGGTCGCCATCAAGAATGCCGATGTCTTTCATCGACATCCCGCTAACGCGCAGCAGAAAATCAGCGCTCGGCTTGAACATACCAGGATCGACCTGGTAGTGACCTTCAATATGCTGTTGTGCCAGCAGCGGTTCACCTGCTGCAACGCGGCCTATCAGCGGAATGCCCGTCTCTTCTTCCACCAGCAGGCGGATACCACGCGACGCGCCTGACACAATCTCAATCACACCCTTACGCGCCAGCGCTTTCAGGTGTTCCTCGGCAGCATTCGGAGAACGGAAACCCAGACGCTGCGCGATTTCCGCACGCGTGGGTGGCATACCCGTCTGGCCGATATGATCCCGAATGAGATCAAACACCTCTTGCTGCCTGGTCGTTAATGCTTTCATTCCGCCCCCTGGGTGTATATACAGTTATGCTGTGAGTATATACAGTCAAAGGCGATTTTGGAACCAAAAACTGCACAAAAAACCAGGGACTTAATTATTCCTCGAGCATCATCGGAAATGTGACCAAAGCAGCGTGACCCAGGTAATGGCTGCGGTGATAATCGCCAGCAGGACAGCGGCGGAGCCCATATCTTTCGCGCGGCCAGAGAGCTCGTGAAAATCAGAGCCGATCCTGTCGACCACGGCCTCAATAGCGCTATTGAGAATTTCCACTATCATCACCAGAAGTACGGAACCGATGAGAAGCACGCGGGTAATGGCATCTACATCAAGGAAACAGGCGATGATAACCGCGACGATAGCGGCGACACCTTCCTGGCGAAAAGCAGCTTCATTAACCCACGCGGCACGGAAACCTTTCCATGAATAGCCGGCGGCTTTGATGATACGCGTCAACCCAGTGGTATTATTGGCCATTAAAAGAACCTTTTTTAAAAAAGAGCGTCAGTAACAGGAGCTGCAGCGCGTTTCGCTGCCGCCTGAAGTATGACGGGTAACAACAGAAATTTTGCGCGCTTTCTGTTATCCTTGCGCCGCAATTGCATTATTAACCAGAGGCTTTACATCGTTTATGTCCGGCTGGCCACGAATTTACTACAAATTACTTAATTTACCATTAAGCATACTGGTAAAAAGCAAGTCTATCCCAGCAGAACCCGCGCTGGAACTGGGGCTCGATACGTCGCGCCCTATTATGTACGTTTTGCCTTATAACTCTAAGGCAGACCTGCTAACGCTCCGTGCCCAGTGTCTGGCGCATGATTTACCCGATCCGCTTGAACCACTGGAAGTTGACGGCACTTTGCTGCCGCGCTACGTGTTCATTCACGGCGGGCCGCGCGTGTTTACCTATTACACACCGAAAGAAGAGTCCATCAAGCTGTTCCACGACTATCTCGACCTGCACCGCAGCAATCCTGACCTGGATGTGCAGATGGTGCCGGTATCGGTGATGTTTGGTCGCCGTCCGGGCCGCGAAAAAGGCGAAGAGAACCCGCCGCTGCGCATGCTTAACGGCATTCAGAAGTTCTTCGCGGTCTCCTGGCTGGGACGCGACAGCTTTGTGCGCTTCTCCCCTTCCGTCTCCCTTCGCCGAATGGCGGACGAGCACGGCACTGACAAGATCATCGCGCAAAAACTGGCGCGCGTGGCGCGTATGCACTTCGCCCGTCAGCGCCTGGCGGCCGTAGGGCCACGTCTTCCGGCGCGTCAGGACCTGTTCAACAAGCTGCTGGCCTCCAAAGCGATCGCCCGCGCCGTTGAAGACGAAGCGCGCAGCAAGAAAATTTCCCATGAGAAAGCCCAGCAGAACGCCATTGCGCTGATGGAAGAGATTGCCGCGAACTTCTCCTACGAGATGATTCGCCTGTCCGATCGTATTCTCGGCTTTACCTGGAACCGCCTGTATCAGGGCATCAACGTGCATAACGCTGAGCGTGTACGTCAGCTGGCGCACGATGGCCATGAGATTGTCTATGTCCCCTGCCACCGCAGCCACATGGACTACCTGCTTCTCTCCTACGTGCTCTATCACCAGGGACTGGTACCGCCGCACATTGCCGCCGGTATTAACCTGAACTTCTGGCCAGCAGGCCCGATTTTCCGCCGCCTGGGTGCGTTCTTTATTCGTCGTACCTTCAAGGGCAACAAGCTCTACTCCACCGTGTTCCGCGAGTATCTGGGCGAGCTGTTCAGCCGCGGCTACTCCGTAGAGTACTTCGTGGAGGGCGGGCGCTCCCGTACCGGTCGTCTGCTCGATCCGAAGACCGGCACGCTGTCAATGACCATTCAGGCGATGCTGCGCGGCGGTACGCGTCCAATCACGCTCGTGCCAATTTACATTGGCTATGAGCACGTAATGGAAGTGGGCACGTACGCCAAAGAGCTGCGCGGCGCGACCAAAGAGAAAGAGAGCCTGCCGCAGATGCTGCGCGGCCTGAGCAAGTTACGCAACCTGGGTCAGGGCTACGTAAACTTTGGCGAGCCGATGCCGCTGATGACGTATCTGAACCATCATGTTCCGGATTGGCGCGAGTCTATCGATCCTATCGAAGCGGTGCGTCCGGCCTGGCTGACGCCAACGGTGAACGGTATCGCGTCCGAGCTGATGGTGCGCATTAACAACGCCGGTGCGGCCAATGCGATGAACCTGTGCTGTACGGCGCTGCTGGCTTCACGTCAGCGTTCCCTGACCCGTGAACAGCTCACGGAGCAGCTGGACTGTTATCTGGACATGATGCGCAACGTGCCATACTCGGTTGATTCGACAGCCCCTTCTGCTACCGCCAGCGAGCTTATCGATCACGCGCTGCAGATGAATAAGTTCGAAGTCGAGAAAGATACGATCGGCGATATCATCATTCTGCCGCGCGAGCAGGCCGTACTGATGACGTACTACCGCAACAACATCGCTCATATGCTGATGCTGCCGTCGCTCATGGCGGCCATTATCACCCAGCATCGCCGTATTTCACGTCAGGAGCTGTTGCGCCACGTTGAGACGCTCTACCCGATGCTTAAAGCGGAGCTATTCCTGCGCTGGAGCAAGGAAGAGCTGGCCGTTGAGCTGGATAAACTGACGGAAGAGCTGCGCCGTCAGGGGCTGATCACCGTTGCGAACGACGAGCTGCACATCAATCCGTCACGCTCCCGTACCCTGCAACTGCTGGCGGCCGGTGCGCGCGAAACGCTGCAGCGCTACGCCATTACGTTCTGGCTGCTGAGCGCGAACCCGTCCATCAACCGCGGCACGCTGGAGAAAGAGAGCCGGACGCTGGCGCAGCGCCTGTCCGTTCTGCACGGCATTAACGCCCCGGAATTCTTCGACAAGGCGGTATTCAGCTCGCTGGTGCTGACGCTGCGTGACGAAGGCTTCATCAGCGATACGGGCGATGCCGAGCCGGAAGAGACGCTGAAGGTTTACCAGATGCTGGCTGAACTGATTACGTCGGATGTGCGCTTGACGATTGAGAGCGCGACGCAGGGCGAGTAACACAATGCCGGGTTATGGCCCGGCCTGACGCCCTGGATAATAAAAAAGGCCCGGTAAGCGCTAACGCTACCGGGCCTTAGTTTTGAGCCTTGTTAAATCACCGCATTCAGCTCAGCAGCGTAAAGGCAATCATCCCGACAATGGCCCCGGTGGTGCCGAGGATGGTTTCCATCAGCGTCCAGGTTTTCAGCGTTTGCGCTTCGGTGGCGCCAGTAAACTTGCCGAACAGCCAGAAGCCGGCGTCGTTAACGTGCGAGACCACAATTGACCCGCCCGCGATGCAGATAGACAGCGCGGCCATCTGCGCACCGGAGTAGTTCAGCTGTTCAATTACCGGCATCACCAGACCCACGGCGGTTAAACACGCCACGGTAGCGGAACCCTGAATGATGCGCACCGCCGCAGCCAGCACGAAGCAGGTTACCGCAATCGGCAGGCCCATTCCGGTCAGTGCTTCACCCAGAGCCGGGCCCACGCCGGAATCCACCAGCACCTGTTTGAACACGCCGCCGGCACCGATCACCAGCAGGATAATACCCGCAGGCTGCAGCGCCGCACCACAGATCTCCATCACGCGGTCTTTTGGCATTCCCTGGCGCATCGCCAGGCCGTAAATCGCCACCAGACACGCCACCAGAATCGCCGTGAACGGGTGACCGATGAACTCAAACCATTCGTACGCGGTAGAACCGACCGGCACAAAGCGCGCGGCGATGGTTTTCAGGCCCACCAGCACCAGCGGCAGCAGGATCAGCGACAGGCTGAAGCCAAAGGATGGCATGTTGCCCTCGCCCAGGTGCGGCTCGGTAATGTCGTCCGGAATGTGCAGCTCAACGTAACGGCTGATGAAGTTGCCCCACAGCGGACCGGCGATAATCATCCCCGGGATGGCCGCGCACAGGCCAATCAGGATCATCCAGCCAAAATCGGCGTGCATCTGGGAGGCCAGCAGCATCGGCGCCGGCCCTGGCAGCAGAAACGCCGCAGCCGCCGCCACGCCCGCAAACAGCGGAATGACCAGCTTCACGAGGTTAGTGCCGGTATGGCGCGCCATGGAGAAGGCGACGCTGATGAGCAGCACCACCGCCACTTCGAAGAACAGCGGCAGTGCGCAAATCAGACCGGCCAGGCCAATCGCGTAGTGCGCGCGGCTGTGCCCGAAGGATTTGAGCATTTTGACGGCAATCTGGTCGACCGCGCCCGTCTCATGCAGAATCTTGCCAAACATCGCGCCCAGCGCGACCACAATCGCCAGGAAGCCCAGCGTGCCTCCCATCCCTTTTTCCATCGTCGCGGCGATCTTGTCGAGCGGCATACCGGAAAAGAGACCTGCACCAATAGAAACCACCATCAAAGCAACGAAGGCGTGCATACGCGCCTTCATCACTAAAAACAGCAGCAGCAATACGGAACCCACTGCTGTCAAAACTAGCGTTAATGTACTCAAAACTTACTGCCTTTTGTTAATGACCTCGATGGTGCTGGCTACAACACCTTCCAGCGGCTGATCGATATCAACCACTAAGACGTCTTTTTCATCTTCACCCGGCTCCTGAAGCGCTTCGAACTGCGTCACCAGCATCTGGGTTTTAAAGAAGTGGCCTTTACGCGCTTTCAGACGGCTTTCAATCACCCCGAAATCGCCTTTCAGGTAGATGAACGAGAGGTTCGGATTGCCGTCGCGCAGCAGGTCGCGGTAGTTTTTTTTCAGCGCGGAGCAGACGATCAGGGAAACTTTGTTGGTGCGCTGCATCGCGAACGCGGCGTCATTCAGCGCCTGCAACCACGGTTTGCGGTCGTCATCGTTCAGCGGTTCGCCGGAGGCCATTTTCATGATGTTGCTGCGCGGATGGAGGAAGTCACCATCAAGAAACGCAGCCTGAAGTTGATGTGCCACTTCGCTCGCCACGGCAGATTTACCGCTACCGGACACGCCCATCAGGACGTAAACGTGGTGATCGTGATTAGTCGTGCTCAAAGGGTGTCCCTCAGTCAATTGTTACGGGTAACAGTTATCGGTAACATTGTCCTGCTGGGGCAAAAGAGAAGCAATATCCAAACGTGCGCGAAGTGAATAAGTGTGAGCTACTTCAAATTTGTCAGTTCAAATAGATCCACCCGGTGACAAGGTGAAACCTAAATCTAACATTTTAGGGGTAACCGTCTCTCCACGAATGCGCGCCAGCAGGCGTTCTGCACCAATGCGACCCATGCGTTCACGCGGTGTCAGAACGCTCGCCAGACGCGGCTCCATCACCTGACCAATATCGTGGCCGTGGAAGCCGGCAATCGCCATATCCTCAGGGATCTTCAACCCCAGACGCTGGCATTCGAACGCTGCACCGACCGCAAGGTCATCGTTGGTACAGAAAATACCGTCCAGTTGCGGATACTCGCGTCGTGCCTGACGCATCAGCTCAATACCCGAGGTGTAAGATGAGGACTGCTCCACCATCACGCTGTACGGGGTTAAATTTGCGTCGAGCATCGCCTGCTCGTATCCCTTCTGTTTGATGATAGTACGTTCATCAAGACGCGCACCCAGATAGGCAATATGACGATGGCCGCGGGCGATGATCGCCGCTGTCATCTGACGAGCCGCTTCAAAGTTATCGAACCCAACGGCGATGTCGAGGCATGGCGACTGGCTGTCCATGAGCTCCACCACTGGAATACCGGCGACTTCAATCATTTTGAGCGTGCGCGGCGTGTGGGTACGTTCGGTTAAAATCAGGCCGTCAATGTTCCAGGAAAGCATTGATTCAAGACGTTCCTCTTCCAGTTCCGGCTTGTACCCATAGTGAGCAAGCATGGTCTGGTAACCAAAAGCATCGGTAACGCTTTCAATGCCGCGCAGAACTTCAGCGAAAACCTGGTTGGTCAGGGAAGGAAGCAGAACGCCCACCGCACGGCTGGTCGCATTGGAGAGAATATCGGGTGCGCGGTTGGGAATATAACCCAGTTCATCAAGGGCGGCGGCAATCTTGCCACGCAACGCCACGGAAACCTGTTCCGGGTTACGTAAAAAACGACTGACCGTCATTTTGGTCACACCGACGCGATCGGCGACATCCTGAAGTACGGGGCGTTTCTTTTTCATCGTCCTGAGAAATCTTGAAGTGAGAGATTTGCTCAGTTTATCACGGACAAAGCTCAACCTTCCCCGTTTAAAGGGAAGGTTGAGAAATTATTTAGACCGGAGGCAGGTCAAACAGCAGGATTTCGCTTTCGCTGTCGGCGTGCACGGAGAGCGCCTGCTCATCCCAGACGGCCAGACCATCGGCGGTGGTGGCTTTGGTGCCGTTGATAGACACTTCCCCTTTCACCACCTGGATCCAGACGCGGCGGTTGGCGGCAATCTGGTGCACGGACTGCTCGTCTTTCGCCAGCGCCCAGCGGTACAGCTCCATATCCTGATGCACTTTCAGGGAACCTTCACGCGCGTCCGGGGACAGCACCAGCTGTTTGCCCTGTTTCGCGTCGAAGCGGCGCTGCTCGTAGCGTGGCGTGATGTCGGTCTCTTCTGGAATGATCCAGATTTGATACAGGTGCAGTTTTTCCGTTTTGCTCGGGTTGTACTCTGAGTGACGCACCCCGGTACCCGCGCTCATAATCTGAAACTCGCCCGCCGGCACCTGCTCTTTGTTGCCCATGCTGTCCTGGTGCTCAACCGCCCCTTCCAGCACATAAGTCAGGATTTCCATGTCTTTGTGCGGGTGGGTACCGAAGCCCTGGCCTGCATCAATCACGTCGTCGTTAATCACGCGCAGCGCGGAGAAGCCCATGAAGTTCGGGTCGTAGTAGTCGGCAAACGAGAATGAATGCCATGAGTCCAGCCAGCCATGATTTGCGTGACCGCGTTCGTTTGCTTTGCGTAAGTAGATCATTGTTTTCACCCTCAGTTCGTTTCGATGGAGTAAGTGTGGACTCAAACGGTCGGGGATCATAGAGGGTGAAAATTGACTCCTCTGTTCAAAAATTATGAACAAGCCCAGAGGAGCCGTTTTTGCTTATTTCGCGAGGGTTACCGTGGCAGGAGAAGCCTGCTCGAAGGCCCGTTCAAGGATTTCAAGGTTGGTCAGAACGTCAGATTCCTTGACGTAATTCGGCGCGCCGCTGGTGAGGGTTTCATACAGTGCATCGTAGACGCGGCCATAGTCGCCGGTTTCCGGTTTCAGCTCTTCTTTGACCGTTACGCCCTCATCGTTCACATACTCCAGCACGCCCACGGAATCGTCCGCCGCAAAGCCCGGTTCGCCTGGCATGATGTTGGCCTTCAGGCTGGTCTCCTGCTGGTCAATGCCGTACTTAATGAACGAACCTTTGGTACCGTGAACGATAAATTTCGGGTAGTCGATTTTCACCAGGTGACTGGTTTTAACGATAGCCTTAAGGTCGCCGTAGAACAGCTGCGCCTCGAAGGTATCGTCCGGGTTGGCTTTATTGCGCAGGCTGCGAATGTCGTAAGCCACGTGGTCCGGGCGGCCAAACAGGGAGATGATCTGGTCCATGGTGTGTACGCCCAGACCATAGAACGAGCCGTCCTGCGGCAGGCCGGGCTGGGTTTCCGCCACCGGGCGGTAGTAATCGAAGTGGCTTTCGATTTCCACAATGTCGCCAAGCTTGCCGCTCTCAATCGCCTTTTTCGCCGTCAGAAAACAGCTGTCAAAGCGACGGTTCTGATACGGTGTGACGGTCAGCCCTTTGCTCTTCGCCAGCGTAAACAGCGCTTTTGCTTCGGCAATGGTCGGGGTGAACGGCTTTTCCACCAGCACGTTCTTGCCCGCTTCGAGCGCGCGTTTCGCATAGTCAAAATGGCTGTCGGCATGGGTGCAGACAACCACCAGCTTTACCTGCGGGTCATTCAATACTTCATCGAGATCGTTGGTGAAGTGAATGTGGGAGTACTGCGGGGATTGCTCTTCCGGCTTCGCGCGGCGGCGGTAGATATGGGCCACATGCCAGGTGTCTTTACGGTGGAGGACATACGGAAGGTGGTAACGCGTGGTGCTTTTGCCAAATCCAATAAATGCGCAATGTAGTGTCATGGCTCAGTCCTTTTGGAAGGTTACTGAATCTAACCATAACAAAAAAAAGCCAGCGAGAAGCTGGCTAAAGTAATACTGGAAGCAATGTGAGCAATGTCGTGCTTTCAGGTTCCCGTAGGGGTCCTCCTGAATGCAAAGCAATAATAATCATTCTCATTCGCACTTGTCCAATACTTTTTGCAAAAAATAGCGGTTGACTCAAATTTTAAAGTCATTGATGTTGGAGGGGTCTTTTAACCGACTGAGGAACAAGGAATGAGTGAGATAGTGATACGCCACGCTGAACCGAGAGATTACGATGCCATTCGTCAGATCCACGCCCAGCCGGAGGTGTACCACAACACGCTACAGGTTCCTCATCCCTCAGAGCAGATGTGGCATGACCGGCTAACCGATCAGCCCGGCATTAAACAGCTGGTGGCTTGTATCGACGGGACCGTCGCCGGGCACCTGTGCATTGCCGTCGCACAACGCCCGCGCCGCAGCCACGTTGCCGATTTCGGCATTTGTGTGGGTGCGCAATGGCAAAATCGGGGCGTTGCCAGCGCGCTGATGCGAACCATGATTGATATGTGCGACAACTGGCTGCGCGTCGATCGCATTGAGTTAACGGTATTTGTTGATAACGAACCGGCAATCGCGGTGTACAAAAAGCACGGGTTCGAAATTGAAGGCACCGGCAAGCGCTACGCCCTGCGCAACGGCGAATATGTGGACGCGTACTTCATGGCGAGAATGAAGTGACACACTCCCCTCTCCCCTATGGGGAGAGGGTTAGAGTGAGGGGAATAATCAATACCCCGCCGTCAAATCATCCACCGAACGCGGATCCGACGCGCCAAACAGCGCGCCGTCCGGCCCCACCATAATGCTCTGGGTGCTGCCCATCGCCTCTTTCACCGCAACCTTCTGTCCGCGCTGCTCCAGAAGCTTGATGGTGTCCGGGCTAAAGCCCTTCTCCACGCGCAGTTCATCCGGCAGCCACTGATGATGGAAACGCGGCGCATTGGTCGCTTCGGCGACGTTCATCCCAAAGTCGATGCTGTTCACCACCATCTGCAGCACGGTAGTTATGATGCGGCTCCCGCCAGGGCTGCCGGTCACCAGCCAGGTTTTCCCGTCTTTCACCACGATGGTTGGCGACATGGACGACAGCGGACGCTTCTTCGGCCCCACCGCATTCGCATCGCCGCCGACCAGCCCGTAGACGTTTGGCACGCCCGGCTTGGCGGAGAAGTCATCCATCTCATTGTTCAGCAGAATACCGCTGTTACCCGCTACAATCCCGGTACCAAAGGTAGTGTTGAGCGTATAGGTTACCGCCACCGCATTGCCGTCTTTATCCACCACCGAGAAGTGCGTGGTCTGGTTGCTTTCATACGGCGCCAGCTTGCCGGGGCGGATCTCGCTCGACGGCTTAGCCTTGTTGATGTCGATCTGATCGGCAATGGATTTTGCATACGCCTTGTTGGTCAGCGCCTGCCACGGCACCTTCACGAAGTCCGGATCGCCGAGGTATTCCGAGCGGTCGGCGTAGGCGCGTTTTTCCGCCTCCGCCATCACCTGCATGGCATCCGCGCTGCCGAAGCCGAACTTGTGCATATCAAAGTTTTCAAGAATATTGAGGATCTGCACGATGTGAATGCCCCCGGAAGACGGCGGCGGCATGGAGAACACCTCGTAGCCGCGGTAGGTGCCGCTAATCGGCTCGCGCTCCACCGCCCTGTATTCCGCCAGGTCCGCTTTGGTGATAAGCCCGCCGTTCTTCTGCATCTCATCGGCAATCTGATCGGCAATCGCCCCTTTGTAGAACGCGTCCGGGCCGTGCTCCGCAATCAGCTCCAGGCTTTTGGCGAGGTTCTTCTGCACCAGCTTATCGCCCTTCTTCAGCGGTTCACCGTCTTTCCAGAAGATCGCCTTGCTGTTTTCGTGATTGGGAATGACTTCACTGCCGTAGGTCTTGAGGTCGTCCGCCAGGGCGTCATTGACCACAAAGCCCTCCCGCGCCAGCCTGATGGCAGGCTGCACCACCTTGTTCAGCGGCATCGTGCCGTATTTTTCCAGCGCCAGCGAGAAGCCCGCAACGGTGCCCGGCGTACCGGAGGCGAGGTGCGAGGTCAGGGATTTTTTGCTGTCCGGGTTGCCCTGGTCGTCGAGGAACATATCGCGGGACGCCTGAGAAGGCGCCATTTCGCGGAAGTCGATGGCCGTGGTTTTGCCGTCTTTGGTGCGCAGCATCATAAAGCCGCCGCCGCCCAGATTCCCCGCCTGCGGATGCGTTACCGCCAGCGCATAGCCGACGGCGACCGCCGCATCCACCGCGTTACCGCCCTGCTTAAGAATATCGACGCCCACTTGGGTCGCCAGCGCGTCAACCGAGGCCACCATGCCGTGCGTGGCCCGCACGGGGTGAAAAACATCCTCCTCCACGCCATAAGAGACGGGAGGAGCGGCGGGCGGGTTGGCCGCCACGGTAAATGTGCCGCCTGCCATCAGCGCGGCGATGGCGACCCAGCGCAAGAAGGTTGGTTTCATCATTATTGTTCTCCAGGTGAAGGGATCCATATTCCCCGCTTAAGCCTGGTTCACAACTCCTAAAAAATCATCGTCATGGTGAAATCAGGGTAAACTTAAGAGAGGCCTCAAGAGGAGGAAATGACAATGAAACGCTTGATGATTATTGCGGCGCTGATCCCGTTTGCCGCGCTCGCACAGCCACTCAACACCCTAAACAACCCAAACCAGCAGGGTTACGTTATCCCGAGCCAGCAGCGCATGCAGACCGAGATGATGAGCCAGCAACAGCAGCAGAAAGGGATGCTCAATCAGCAGCTGAGAACGCAGACCCAGATGCAGCAGCAGAGCCTGCAAAACCAGATGAACGCCAACACCCAGCGCGTGCAGCAGGGACAGGTGCGCGAGCAGCCGCTGCCAAATAAAAACGGCGGGATGTTAGGGGGCGGGATGTCGCAAAGCAGCGGTCAGCAGCATATGCTGCCGACCCAGCAGAACGGCAGTATGCTCAATAAATAAATTTCGGGCCGATCTGGTCAATCGCATCGGTACAGATACTGTCCACGCCCCAGCGCAGCAGCTCGGCTGCGCGCTGGGGTTTGTTAACGGTGTAGACCAGAATATGCAGACCCGCGTCTTTCAGCATTTTCACCCGCGCCTCATCCAGCAGCTTGTGGTTCAGATGGATAGAGACGCAGCCTAAGCGGTCCGTCAGTTCACGCCAGTCCTCACGCCACTCGTCCAGCAGCAGCCCGCGCGGCAGCTCAGGTACAGCTGCCTGTGCGGCCTCCAGCGCGTCGATGTCAAACGACGACAGCAGCGGCGCAGTCATGCCTTCCCACAGCTCGCGCGCGGCAAGGGCAATCACTTTGCCCGTCAGCGGCCCGGTGCCGGTGGTCGGTTTGATTTCGATGTTCGCCATCATGCCATGTTGACGACACCGGTCTGCCACCTCCGCCAGCAGCGGCAGCGGTTCGCCTTTGAACTCCCCGCTGAACCAGCTTCCGGCGTCCACCTTCAGCAGATCGCGCCACGGCAGTTCACCCGCCACGCCCCAGCCGTTGCTGGTGCGTTCAAGATTGTCGTCATGCAGCAGGAAAATTTCGCCGTCCTTCGACAGCTTGGCGTCGAACTCGATCATCGTGTGGCCGTAGCGCGCGCCGACATCGATCGCCGCCAGGGTGTTTTCCGGGGCCAGCTTACCGCCGCCACGGTGGGCGACGATGTGGGGGTAAGGCCAGTTGCTCATACTCGTTGTCCTGTTTCACCGTCAAAAAGGTGCAGATGGTTTTCCGGCAGGTGGAGCCACAGCGTGCTGCCCGCTTTCGGGCGCTCCTGATGCGCCAGGCGCACCACCATTTTTTGCTCGCCCCAGCGCCCGTGCGCCAGGTTATCTGCACCCAACATCTCCAGCGTGTCCATCACCAGCGGCACGCCGCCGTCCGCCTGAGAGGTTAAACCAATATGCTCGGGGCGGATACCGAGCGTCATCTTACGCCCGGCGTAGCCACGATAGTACCAGTTGATCGGCAGCGCCATCCCGCTTTCCAGTTCAAAGTGGGTGCCCGCGCTGCTGATGCGCCCTTCCAGCAGGTTCATCGCCGGGCTGCCGATAAAGCTCGCCACAAAGCGGGTGGCCGGTTTTTCGTACACTTCCACCGGGGTGCCAATCTGCTCGGCAACGCCTTTGTTCATCACCATTACGCGCTGGGCGAGAGTCATGGCTTCGACCTGATCGTGGGTCACGTACAGTGACGTGGTTTTCAGACGACGGTGCAGCTGCTGCAATTCGAGGCGCATCTGCACGCGCAGCTTGGCGTCGAGGTTAGAAAGCGGCTCGTCGAACAGGAATACCGCCGGGTCACGCACGATGGCGCGCCCCATCGCCACGCGCTGGCGCTGGCCGCCGGAGAGCTCGCGCGGGCGGCGCTTGAGCAGGCCGTCGAGTTCCAGAATGCGGGCGGCTTCTTTCACGCGCTCCTCGATATGGCCTTTGCCCATGCCGCGGATTTTCAGCCCCCAGGCCATGTTCTCTTCCACGCTCATGTGCGGATAGAGGGCGTAGTTCTGGAACACCATCGCGATGCCCCTGTCTTTCGGCTCCATCTCGGTGACGCGCTGGCGGTCAATCCAGATATCCCCGGACGTGACGCGCTCCAGCCCCGCCACCATGCGCAGCAGCGTGGACTTCCCGCAGCCGGACGGGCCGACCATCACGATAAATTCGCCGTCCGCCACGTCAAGCGTCAGCGGCTGAATGACCTGGGTTTTACCGTCCCAGCTTTTGGTAACTGCCTGAAGTTTTAAACCTGCCATCTTATTTCTCGCTATCGACCAGGCCGCGGACAAACGCGCGCTGCATGGCTAAAACAATGACTACGGGTGGGATTAGGGTGAGCAGCATCGCCGCCATCACCTGGTTCCAGAGGGTGGTGCCTTCGCCGGTGGCAATCATGCCTTTGATGCCCGCCACGGCGGTGCCGAGGCTGACGTCCTGAATAATCAGCAGCGGCCACAGGTACTGGTTCCAGCCGTAGATAAAGGTGATCACAAACAGCGCCGCAAGGTTGGTTTTCGACAGCGGCAGCACGATGTCGCGGAAGAAGCGCATCGGCGAGGCGCCGTCGATGCGCGCGGCCTCAATCAGTTCGTCCGGCAGGGTCATAAAGAACTGGCGGAACAGGAAAGTGGCTGTCGCCGAGGCCATCAGCGGCAGGGTTAAGCCCGCGTAGCTGTCCAGCATCTTCAGGTTGGCACTCACCTCCACCGTCGGGAAGATACGCACCTCCACCGGCAGCATCAGGGTGATGAAAATCATCCAGAAGAACAGGTTACGCAGCGGAAAGCGAAACCAGACGATGGCGAAGGCCGAGAGCATCGACACCGTGATTTTGCCCACCGTAATGCCGAACGCCATGATGAAGCTGTTGAGCATCATCAGCCAGAACGGCGCGCTGTTGGCGCCCACGCCCTGGGTCCAGATGGTTTTCATGTTCTCGAAAAGATGCCCGCCCGGGATCAGCGTCATCGGCGTGTCGAACACCGCTTTGGTGTCCAGCGTGGCGGCGACAAAGGCCACGTACAGCGGGAACAGGATGACGATAATCCCTAAAATCAGCATGGTATGGCTGAAAATCGTCAGCCCGCGACGGTTCTCAATCATTGGTAGCGCACCTTACTTTCAACATAGCGGAACTGCACCACCGTGAGGATGATGACGAGGAACATCAGCACGACGGACTGGGCGGCAGAAGCAGAGAGATCGAGTCCGGCAAACCCTTCGCGGTAGATCTTATAAATAAGCGTCGTTGTCGCCTGCACCGGGCCGCCTGCGGTGGCCGCGTCGATCACCGGGAAGGTGTCGAAGAAGGCGTACACGAGGTTAACCACCAGCAGGAAAAAGCTCACCGGGGCGATCAGCGGCAGCGAAAGCCTGAAGAAGCGACGAATCGGCCCTGCGCCGTCAATTGCCGCGGCCTCCACCAGCGAGCGCGGAATGGACTGCAGCGCGGCAAAGAAAAACAGGAAGTTATAGCTGATCTGCTTCCACACCGAGGCGAACACCACCAGGAACATCGCCTGACCGCTGTTCTGGGCGTGGTTCCAGTCGTAGCCGAACTCTGCCAGGAAGTGAGTAATCAGCCCGCGTCCGGGGTTAAACAGGAAGATCCACAGCACAGCGGCGACGGCGGGGGCCACGGCGTAAGGCAGCAGCATCAGGGTCTGATACAGGCGGCTGCCACGCACCACGTAGTCCACCAGCGCGGCGAAAAACAGCGAGGCAACAAGACCGCTGACGGTGACCAGCGCGCTGAATTTCATCGTCGTCCAGAAGGAGTCCAGGTAGTAGCTGTCATGGAATAGCGCGGTAAAGTTGTCCAGCCCGACGAACTGGCTGGAGAGCCCGAACGGATCGACGCTTTGTACCGAGTACCACAGCGCTTCGCCCGCAGGCCAGATAAAGAAAATAACGGTGATGACCAGCTGCGGCGCGACCAGCAGGTACGGCAGCCAGCGGGAGCGAAACACCGGACGGGATGAGGACATGGAGATTGGGTTCCTGAACAATGCCGGGTGGCGGCTGCGCCTTACCCGGCCTGGATGGGGCACATCGTAGGCCCGGTAAGCGCAGCGCCACCGGGCGAATCACAAATTACGATTTCGTCGACTGCTCAAAGCGGCGCAGCAGCTGATTCCCGCGCTCTACTGCGGAATCCAGCGCCTGCTGCGGGGTCTTCTTCCCGGTCCACACGCTTTCCAGCTCTTCATCCACGATGGTGCGGATCTGCGGCATGTTGCCCAGACGCAGGCCTTTGGTGAACGGCAACGGCGGCTTGTTCAGCATCTGACGTGTCGCGATGTCCGCGCCCGGGTTTTTGCTGTAGAAGCCCTGCTCGCGGGTCAGATCGTACGCGGCTTTGGTGATCGGCAGGTAGCCGGTCTTCTGGTGCCACTCGGCGGCGTTTTCCGGCTTGGCCAGGAAGTCGAGGAACTCGGCGACGCCTTTATAGGTGCCCTTATCTTTACCCTGCATCACCCACAGGCTCGCCCCGCCGATGATGGCGTTCTGCGGCGCACCCTTCACGTCAGCGTCGTACGGCATCATGCCCACGCCGTAGTTAAATTTGGCGTAGTGACGAATATCCGCCAGCGAGCCGGACGAGGCGGTGGTAATGGCGCAGTCGCCGTTGTAGAACTTCTCGGTGGATTCGTCTTTACGCCCGAAGTAGCTGAAGTCGCCCTTCTTGTTCAGATCGGCAAGCAGCGCAATGTGCTTCACCTGCTCCGGCTTGTTGAACTCGAGTACCGCGTCAGTGCCGTCGAAGCCGTTATTTTTGGTCGCCACCGGCAGGCCGTGCCAGGCGCTGAAGTTTTCAATCTGGATCCAGCCCTGCCAGCCGCTGGCGTAGCCGCACTTCATCCCCGCTGCTTTCAGCTTCGCGGTGTATTCGGCCAGGTCCTGCCAGGTTTTTGGCGGCTGCTCCGGATCTAAACCGGCTTTTTTGAAGGCGTCTTTGTTGTAGTACAGCACCGGCGTGGAGCTGTTAAACGGCTGGGACAGCAGGTGACCGGTTTTAGAATCGGTGTAGTAACCCGCTACGGTCGGCACGAACCGGGATTCATCGAAGTTGATACCCGCCTCTTTGAACACTTCGTAGACCGGCTTGATGGCTTTCGAGGCCATCATGGTCGCGGTGCCCACTTCATAAACCTGTAACAGTGCAGGCGCGTTGCCGGTACGGAAGGCGGCAATGCCCGCGCTCAGGCTCTGCTCGTAGTTACCTTTGTACACCGGCACAATTTTGTAATCCGGGTGGGTGTCGTTGAAACGCTGCGCCAGGGAGTCAACCTCTTTACCCAACTCCCCTTCCATGGAATGCCAGAACGGAATGGTGGTCACAGCCATTGCGTTCGTCGCAAAAGCCAGACCCAGTGCCAGCCCCAAAGCTGTGTGTCGTAACGATGTCATTGTCATCTCTCTTATTGTGCCGGATGCGCGATATCACGCGTTTTATGCTCGCGAGGTAACATGACATGCTCGAATGACAGAAAAATAACTGTTTGTTTACAGATAAGTGACAGTAAAGGGACAGGGGGATGATGGTTGTGTGAAGGGGTTAATGCAAAAAAAGCCGGGTGGCGGCTGCGCCTTACCCGGCCTACATGGTATCCGTAGGCCCGGTAAGCGTAGCGCCACCGGGCAATACAGACGGCTCAGCCGCCCAGATACGCGCTCCGCACCGCTTCGTTCGCCAGCAGCGCGTCGCCGGTGTCTTCCAGCACCACGCGGCCGTTCTCCAGCACGTAGCCACGGTCAGCGAGCTTCAGCGCCTGGTTGGCGTTCTGCTCGACGAGGAAGATGGTCATCCCCTCTTTACGCAGTTGCTCAATGGTGTCGAAGATCTGCTGGATGATGATCGGTGCCAGACCGAGCGACGGCTCGTCCAGAAGCAGCAGGCGCGGCTGGCTCATCAGCGCGCGGCCAATCGCCAGCATCTGCTGTTCACCGCCGGACATGGTGCCCGCACGCTGAATGCGGCGCTCCCACAGACGCGGGAAGAGTTCGTACACCCACTTGATGCGGGTCTGGTATTCATCGCGGTGAGCGAAGAACCCGCCCATCGCCAGGTTCTCTTCCACCGTCATGCGGGAGAAGACGCGGCGCCCTTCCGGGACAATCGCCACCGCCTCACGCATGATTCTGGCGGTCTGCCAGTCGGTAATGTCTTTACCATCGAACACAATCCGCCCGCTGGTGGCGCGCGGGTCGCCGCACAGGGTGCCGAGCAGCGTGGTTTTGCCCGCGCCGTTGGCGCCAATCAGGGTGACGATTTCACCCTGATTGATGTGCAGGCTGACGTCGTGCAGCGCCTGGATCTTGCCGTAGTGCGCATTGACCTTGTCGAACGTTAACATCGCTTTTTCCATCTTATGCCTCACCAAGGTATGCGCGGATCACGTCCGGGTTGTTGCGGATCTCTTCCGGCGTGCCGTTTGCCAGCGGCGTGCCCTGGTTTACCACGTAGATACGGTCCGAAATGCCCATCACCAGCTTCATGTCGTGCTCAATCAGCAGGATGGTGGTGTCGTGATGATCGCGCAGCTCGGCAATCAGCTCGTCCAGCTCTTTGGTCTCTTTCGGGTTGAGGCCCGCCGCCGGTTCGTCGAGCATCAGGATCTCCGGCTGGGTCACCATGCAGCGCACAATCTCCAGTCGACGCTGGTCGCCGTAGGCCAGGTTGCTCGCCTGACGGTTGGCGTGCTGCAGCAGGCCGATGCGGTCGAGCCAGGTGGCGGCACGATCGAGCGCCTCCTCCTGCGCGCGGCGGAAGGCCGGGGTTTTCAGCAGGCCGGAGAACAGGCCGGTTTTCAGCTGCTGATGCTGTGCCACCAGCAGGTTCTCAATCACCGTCATCTCGCGGAACAGGCGCACGTGCTGGAAGGTACGCACCACGCCCATGCGGGCAATCTGCTGGCCCGGCAGCCCTTCCAGGTGCTGGTCGCGCAGCATGATGGTGCCGCCCGTCGGCTTGTAGAAACCGGTCAGGCAGTTAAAGACCGTGGTTTTCCCCGCGCCGTTCGGGCCAATCAGGGAGACGATCTCTTTTTTATGCAGGTCCAGGTTCACGTTGTTGACCGCCAGCAGGCCGCCAAAACGCATCATCAGACCGTTTACGGATAATAATGGCTGATTCATGCCTGCTCTCCTTTCGCTTCCACATTCTTAAGCTTCAGCTGTGGACGCGTCATCGGCAGCAGACCCTGCGGACGCCAGATCATCATCAGCACCATCAAACCACCCAGCATCAGCATGCTGTATTCGTTAAAGTCGCGCATCAGCTCGCGCGAGACCACCAGCAGGATGGCCGCGAGGATAACGGCGAACTGCGAGCCCATCCCGCCGAGTACCACAATCGCCAGCACAAAGGCCGATTCGGCAAAGGTGAACGACTCGGGGCTGACGAAGCCCTGGCGCGCGGCGAACAGCGTGCCGGCGAAACCGGCAAACGCGGCGCTGATGGTGAACGCGGTCAGCTTGATGCGGGTCGGGTTCAGGCCCAGAGAGCGGCAGGCGATCTCATCTTCGCGCAGCGCTTCCCACGCTCGGCCCAGCGGCATGCGCAGCAGGCGGTTGATCACGAACAGGGTGATGACCACCAGCAGCAGCGCCACCAGATAGAGCCAGATCACGCGGTCGGACGGGTCATATTTGATGCCAAAGAAATTGCTGAAGGTATCCCAGCCGCCTTCGCGGGCGGTACGGCTGAACTCCAGGCCGAAGAAGGTCGGCTTCGGGATCTGGCTGATGCCGTTCGGGCCGCCGGTCACTTCGGTGTTGTTGAGCAGCAGGATACGGACGATTTCACCGAAGCCTAAGGTCACAATCGCCAGGTAGTCACCGCGCAGGCGCAGCACCGGGAAGCCGAGCAGGAAGCCTGCGGCGGCAGAGACCAGCCCCGCCAGCGGCAGGCAGGTCCAGAAGCCCAGGCCGTAATAGTGGTTCAGCAGCGCAAAGGTGTACGCGCCGATAGCGTAGAAACCGCCGTAGCCCAGCACCAGCAGACCAGAGAGACCGACCACCACGTTCAGACCGAGGCCGAGGATCACATAAATCATGGTCAGGGTGGCGATGTCCACCGTGCCGCGCGACACCATAAACGGCCACGCCACGGCAGCCACCAGCAGCGCCACGAGGAACAGCTTCTGTTTTACCGTTGTACCGTCGATCGCCGGCAGGACGAATTTCGGTCCGGAGACATTTTTCAGCGTTTTCTGGAACAGCGGGCGCAGCAGCTGGAACAGGAACACCACGGCGGTGCCGATAAAGACCCACTGCCAGCGAATATCAGCTGCAGTATCGACAACGAGTTTGGTGCCATTCAGCTCAAGCTGGACGCCCATAAAGACGCTGGCCAGCACGAAGAACATGGCGGCAGAGAGCAGCGCCATTGCAAAATGCATCGGTTTCATACTTTCTCTACCTCCGGACGGCCCAGAATACCGGTAGGCATCACCAGCAGAACCAGAATCAGCAGGGCAAACGACACCACGTCTTTATATTCGGTGCTCAGGTACGCCGAGGAGAGCGCTTCCGCCACGCCCAGGATCAGGCCGCCAATCATCGCGCCAGGAATACTGCCGATGCCGCCCAGTACCGCCGCGGTGAAGGCTTTCATCCCGGCCATAAAGCCGATGTACGGGTTAATTACGCCGTAGAACTGGCCGAGCAGCACGCCAGCCACCGCCGCCATCGCCGCGCCAATCACGAAGGTCAGGGCGATCACGCGGTCGGTGTTGATGCCGAGCAGGCTCGCCATCTTCAGGTCTTCCGCGCACGCGCGGCAGGCGCGTCCCATGCGGGAGTAGCGGATGAACAGGGTCAGGGCGAGCATGGCGACAAAGGTCACGACCCAGATCACCAGCTGCATCGTGGTAATAGAGGCTGAGAAGTTTTCGCTGGCCCCCACAATCCACTGGCCGTTAAACAGGCTTGGCAGCGCCACGTCGCGCGAACCTTCGGTCAGGCTGACGTAGTTTTGCAGGAAGATCGACATCCCAATCGCGGAAATCAGCGCAATAAGACGCTTGGAGCTGCGCACCGGCCGGTAGGCCACGCGCTCAATGCTCCAGCCGTAGGCGCTGGCGATCACGATCGCGCCAACAAACCCGGCGGCGACCAGCAGCCAGCTGCTGTCGATGCCCATCATCATCAGCGCGGCGATAATCATAAAGGAGACGTAGCTACCGATCATGTACACCTCGCCGTGGGCGAAGTTGATCATGCCGATAATGCCGTAAACCATCGTATAGCCGATGGCGATCAGCGCGTAGGTGCTTCCCAGCGTGACGCCGTTAAACATCTGCTGCAAAAAGTAGAGAAACTGCTCGGACATATGCAAACCTTTTTATACCCGCCCGGTGAGCCGGGCGGTGGGATAATTATTTGGCGACCGAGGACGAACCGTCGGCGTGCCACTTAAAGACACCAAACTCAAATCCCTTCAGATCGCCTTTCTCATCCCAGTTCAGCGGCCCAATCACGGTGTTCGCCCCGTGTGCTTTTAAATCTTTCACCAGATCCAGCGGCTCTTTGCTGCCGGTACGCTCCAGCGCGGTTGCCAGAGACTGCACAGCCGCGTAAGTGATCCAGACGTATGGACCACTCGGATCTTTCTTCTGCGCCTTGAGCGCATCCACGATAGCCTTGTTGGCCGGATCCTGGTCATAGCGTTTTGGCATCGTCACCAGCATGCCTTCGGCAGAATCCCCTGCGATGTTTGACAGAGAGGCGTTGCCCACGCCCTCTGGCCCCATAAACTGGGTTTTCAGACCGGTGGCGCGCGCCTGGCGCAGCATCTGGCCCATTTCCGGGTAGTAGCCACCGTAGTAGACGAAGTCGATGTTCTCTTTTTGCAGACGGGCGATCAGCGCGGAGAAGTCTTTTTCGCCTGCGGTAATGCCGTCGAAGAAGACGATGTTCGCGCCGCCTTTTTTCAGGCCGTCCTGCACGGAGCGCGCCAGACCTTCGCCGTACTGCTGCTTGTCATGAATGATGGCGATACGCTGTGGCTTAACGGTCTCGAGGATGTATTTGGCCGCGGTTGGCCCCTGGGAGGAGTCCAGCCCGGCGGTACGCATGATGTGCTGGTAGCCGCGCTGCGTCAGCTCAGGGTTGGTGGCGCCCGGAGTGATCATCAGAATACCTTCGTCCTCGTAGATGTCGGACGCGGGCTGGGTGGAGGATGAGCACAGGTGGCCGATGACGTACTGAATCCCGTCGTTGACGATTTTGTTGGCGACTGCAACGGCCTGTTTCGGATCGCAGGCGTCGTCATACTCCACGCCTACCAGCTTGTCGCCCTTGATGCCGCCTTTGGCGTTGATGTCTTTGATGGCCTGACGCGCGCCGTTAAACTCCATGTCACCCCACTGGGCTACAGGGCCGGACATCGCACCGACTACCGCAACTTTAATCTCTTCCGCCATGGCCGCATGCGAGATCGCCAGTGCAACCATTCCCGCGATAAATGTCTTCGCGTTCCTTTTCATCTCAGAATCCCCATTCGTGATGTCGTGTTTATATTTTGTTTTATTATGGTTAAAAAGCATTCTGTACTTTTAATGAACAACGCTATTTTTACCAGTGCCTTTAATGGTTTAGCGCAGTTTTTTGTCAAAAACCAGACTAAAATCTCTATTTTTCAGGCGATTAAGGAAAGATAATATTCTGAAATCAGGCAGAGATAAACAAATAAAAGTGCAGTTTGCAGCATAAAATAACGGTACAAAGCGCCGAATAAATCGCTGCCATTCAGGTTAAAATTCTGCTTATTTTTCGATCCATGTGTTTTCACACTGCCCATTGCATTGCTAAAAAACTAATCACCTGGTTAATGAGAATAAAAAGAGGAAGCCGCTGAGTGAATAAATTGAGTACACTGCCTCTACTCAATTTGCTTTGGACAAGCTGCTAATGAAACTGACTATCGTGCGTCTGGTGACCTTTAGCGACCAGGATCATATCGACCTGGGCAAGATCTGGCCGGAATATTCCCCTTCGTCGCTGCATGTCGACGAGAACCATCGCATTTATGCCGCGCGCTTCAACGAGCGCCTGCTGGCCGCGGTTCGCGTGACCCTGAGCGGCACGGAGGGAGCGCTGGACTCGCTGCGCGTGCGTGACGTGACCCGTCGTCGCGGTGTGGGACAGTATTTAATTGAAGAAGTGATCCGCGAAAACCCGAACGTAAACTCATGGTGGATGGCCGACGTGGGCGTGGAAGACCGCGGCGTGATGGCAGCGTTTATGCAGGCGTTAGGGTTTACGGCGCAGGAGAGCGGGTGGGAGAAGCGCTAAAAGAAAGCCGGGTGGCGGCTGCGCCTTACCCGGCCTACATTCATTATCTGCCGCATTTTCCCAAGCATTTCGTGTTGCAGGAAGGCGGCAAGTTATGAAATCCCCGGGAGCTTACATAAGTAAGTGACCGGGGTTGAATAACGCAGCCAACGCACCTGCGGCGCGAAAGGCGACGGGAAAATTATTTGGCGTCTGTCGCCGTGCCATTGGCATGCCAGTCAAACACGCCGAACTCGAAGCCTTTCAGATCGCCCTTCGCGTCCCAGGAGAGCGGCCCCATCACGGTTTCCACCGTGTTGGCTTTCAGCCAGGTGGCAATCTCAGCCGGATCGGCTGAATGATTCAGACCTGCCTGCAGAGACTGCAGCGCTGCATAGGTGGTCCAGACGAACGCGCCGCTTGGATCCTGCTTCTTCGCCTTGATGGCATCTACGATAGGTTTGTTCGCTGGCACCTGGTCGTAGTTCTTAGGCTTGGTCACCAGCAGACCTTCGGCAGATTCACCCGCGATGTTAGACAGGGAAACGTTCGCCACGCCTTCCGGGCCCATGAACTGGGTTTTCAGACCCGCCGCGCGCGCCTGGCGCAGGATCTGGCCCATTTCCGGGTGGTAGCCGCCGTAGTAAACGAAGTCGATATTCTCTTTCTTCAGACGCGCCACCAGGGTGGAGAAGTCTTTCTCGCCAGCGGTGATCCCGTCAAAGAAGACCACGTTGGCATTGCCTTTTTTCAGACCGTCCTGCACCGCACGGGCCAGACCTTCACCATACTGCTGTTTATCGTGAACAATCGCGATACGCTGCGGCTTCACTTTTTCCAGAATGTACTTAGCCGCCGTTGGGCCCTGATCGGAGTCCAGACCGGTGGTACGCAGGGTCAGCTTGTAGCCGCGCGCGGTCAGCTCCGGTGCGGTCGCAGCCGGGGTGATCATCAGGATACCTTCGTCTTCATAGATGTCAGACGCGGGCTGAGTAGAAGAGGAACACAGGTGACCGATAACGTATTTGATGCCGTCGTTGACCACTTTGTTCGCCACCGCGACCGCTTGCTTCGGGTCACAGGCATCGTCGTATTTTACGATCTGCAGTTTTTCGCCCTTGATGCCGCCCTTAGCATTAATGTCTGCAACTGCCTGTTCTGCGCCCGTAAATTCCTGGTCGCCGTACTGTGCTACCGGACCGGACATTGCGCCCACCACGGCCACTTTAATATCTGCCTGCGCCATGGTGCTGAATGCCAACGCGATACATCCTGCCAGTAACGCTTTACCCTTCATGTTCATCCTGAGATTCCCCATTATTATGGTTATTACGATTGTTGTGATGTTGTTGTGCAGCGCTTTATTTCAGTTATTGGTATGCTGTTCGCGCTTTTTCAGCATACTCTGCTAAAACATACCCCATTTTTATGATTTTGGAATAGCTAATTTGAAATGAATATATGATAAGCCCGACAGGATTTACCGCCGGGCTGGTGGCTTTAACGTGTCAGCGACGCGGAGATAATGTCCAGCGCTTTGCGGAACTGCGCTTCGGGGATGGTAAGCGGATAAAGGAAGCGGATCACGTTGCCGTAAACGCCGCAGCTCAGGAGCAGCAGCCCTTCGTTCAACGCGCGCTCCTGCACCTGACGGGTGAATTCCGGCGACGGTTGCCCGGATTGCGGATCGTTAAACTCCACCGCGACCATCGAGCCCTGGGCACGGATGTCGGCGATGAACGGACAGTTTTCCTTCGCTTTGTTGAGCACTTCTACCAGATGATGGCCGAGGTGCGCCGAGCGCGTGCAGAGATCTTCCTCATCAATCACGTCCAGCACCGCGTGCGCCGCGGCAATCGCCAGCGGGTTACCTGCGTAGGTACCGCCCAGACCGCCAGGTGCAGGCGCGTCCATCACCTCGGCGCGGCCCGATACCGCTGAGAGCGGCATCCCGCCCGCGAGGCTTTTTGCCATGGTGATCAGGTCCGGCTTCACGCAGTGGTGTTCCATCGAGAACAGCTTGCCGGTGCGGGCGAAGCCGCTTTGCACCTCGTCGGCAATCAGCAAAATTCCGTGGGTATCGCACAGGGCGCGCAGCGCCTGCATAAAATCAGCGGGCGCAATGTTGAACCCGCCCTCTCCCTGAACCGGTTCGAGAATAATGGCCGCCACCTGGTCTGGGGCGATATCCGCCTTAAAGATGCGCTCCAGGCTTTTTAATGCTTCCGCCGTGCTGATGCCGTGCAGATCGTCAGGGAATTGAGCGTGGTATACCGAACCGGGGAACGGGCCGAAACCCAGCTTGTACGGCGCGACCTTACCGGTCAGCGCCATGGTCATAAAGGTGCGCCCGTGGAACGCGCCGCCGAAGGTGATAAGGCCGGGGCGTCTGGTATACGCGCGGGCAATTTTGACCGCGTTTTCGACCGCTTCAGCACCCGTCGAGAAGAAGGCGGTTTTGGCCGGGCCGTTAATCGGCACGCGCTGGTTTATGCGCTCGGCAAGCGCCACATAGCCCTCATACGGCACAATCTGGTAGGCCGTGTGGGTAAAAGCGTGGAGTTGTTTTTCGATAGCGGAGATAACTTTGGGATGGCGATGGCCAGTATTCAGCACCGCGATCCCGGCGGCGAAATCGATGTACTCATTGCCTTCCACGTCCCACACCGTGGCGTTTTCGGCTTTATCAGCATAGAAGTTACACATCACGCCGATGCCGCGCGGCGTTGCCTGTAAACGCCGGTCGTTCAGTTCGTTATTTTTCACCCTGACCCCCTGAGAAAATCGCCTGCTTAGCGCATCAGTAAGTGTTTGCCAGGGGGGAGAAATTCGCCAGAGCGGGCGCTAAAAAAACAAAACCCCCGAATTTGCATTCGAGGGCTCTCGGTGTACTTCGCGGTAATTACGCTTCGATAGCAGCGCGAAGTTTTTTCATGGCGTTCTTTTCAAGCTGACGGACACGTTCAGCAGAAACGCCGTAGCGGTCGGCCAGCTCCTGCAGCGTGGACTTGTTGTCTTCGTCCAGCCAGCGGGCGCGGATAATGTCCTGGCTACGCTCGTCGAGGCCTTCCATCGCATGGGTCAGCTTGTTCGCGGCCTGATCTTCCCAGTTGTCCTCTTCAATGCCGTCGGCAAAGTTAGAGGTTTTATCCTGCAGATACAGAACCGGTGCCATCGGCTGGCTGTCAGATGCGTCGTCGTCGGAGGACATATCAAAGGTCATGTCCTGCGCGGCCATACGGGATTCCATCTCACGGACGTCTTTGCTGGATACACCCAGCTCGCGCGCCACCATTTCCACTTCATCCTGATTGAACCAGCCCAGACGCTGCTTGGTTTTACGCAGGTTGAAGAACAGCTTACGTTGCGCTTTTGTCGTGGCGACTTTCACGATACGCCAGTTGCGCAGCACGTATTCATGAATTTCTGCTTTGATCCAGTGTACGGCGAAGGAGACCAGTCGCACGCCCACTTCCGGGTTAAAGCGACGTACAGCCTTCATCAGGCCGATGTTACCTTCCTGAATCAAGTCCGCCTGCGGCAGGCCATAGCCCGCATAGTTACGAGCAATGTGAACAACAAAGCGCAGGTGAGACAGGATCAGCTTTTTCGCTGCTTCCAGATCGCCCTGGTAATGCAGCTTTTCAGCAAGCTCCTTTTCTTCCTCGGCCGTTAACATCGGCCAGGTGTTCGCAGCCCGGATGTAAGATTCCAGGTTACCAACAGGGGCTAAAGCTAAAGTTTGCATTTCTTTGGTCATTCATTCCTCTCAATGTTTCTTCTGGTCCAGGCTGTCCCCGTCAGGCAACAACCATGCCAAAGCGTTTGAGCAACGAGATTAGCATTCACTCTTTTATCAGACAGTGATTTTATCCACAAGTTCCAGGTGCAACGGTGAATAAATTACGCACAAAATGTGACATGGAGATGATAACAGGGGAAGAGACAACAGGGACGCTTTCCCTGCAGAGCGAACATCTCGGTGCAGGGAAAGATTATATCACGCTTTTATTAGTCGGGAGTAAAGTGGCGTAAATGTTGAACCGTTGCCAGCCATGCGGCAATCCAGCCGATCATGGAGCACACCAGCAGCAACAGAAGGCATTCATCGAAGCCTAAGCCACTGATATCAAACTTAGTTCCGAAAACCTGCGCCACTTCTGTGACGGCAGACGAAAGCCGCATCACCAAAATTTCTGACAATATCAGTGAAAGAAATGCGCCGGAGAAACCGAGCAGTGCGCCACCGTAGAGGAACGGACGCAGGATGAAACCATCCGTTGCGCCAATCAGTTTTTGCACGTTGATGGTATCGCGACGCGCAAAGATGCTCAGACGCACGCTGTTACCGATGACGAGGAACACCGCCGCCACCATCAGCACGCCGATCATCGCCGACACGCGCCCCACCAGCCCGGTCAGCGCCGCAAGACGGGCAAACCAGCTGTCGTCCATGCGCACTTCATCAATCCCGTTGATGCGTGTGATGCGGTCGCGCAGGGTGTTGAGCGAATCGGTACCCTGGAAATCCAGCTTCGGGATCACCACCGCCACGGCGGGCAGCGGGTTCTCTTCCAGCATGTCCAGCGCGCCGCCAAAGCCTGACCAGTTACGGAACTCGCCCAATGCTTCTTCACGGGAGAGATAATTCACCTTCTCCACGCCCTGCTCGGCCTGGATTTGCCCGACCACCTGCGCCGCCGCGTTATCGTCGAGCGCTTTATCCAGATAAACGGTGATCTGCGGTGACGGGTAATACTGCGACGCCGCCTGGTTGACGTTCTTATAGACCATGTAGCAGACGCTTGGCAGCGTCAGGGAGATGGCAATCACCATCACCGTCAGGAACGTCGCCAGCGGTTTGCTTTTCAGATCCTGCAGCGCGCCGTGGAAGGCGTAGCGCACCTGTTCGTTAAACACGTTGGTCTTGCGGGAGGCCGGTTTCGGCGCCGCTTTCTGGCGCTTAGGCGCATTACGATTGCCGTCACCGCCGCCCTGCGGCTTACGGAAACGGTCGAACCGGTTCCCGAACTGCCGAATCTGGTTCATTGCATCACGCTTGTTCACCGTGGCCTCCGTGCAAATGCCCGTCGCTCAGGGTCAGCATGCGGTACGAACGACGGGAAATCAGCCCCATGTCGTGCGTCGCCATCAGTACCGTTACCCCTACGCGGTTGAATTCCTCAAACAGACGCAAAATCCCTTCGGACAGGGCATCGTCCAGATTACCGGTCGGTTCATCCGCCAGCAGTACGGCAGGCTTGTTCACCACCGCGCGGGCGATGCCCACGCGCTGCTGTTCACCGCCGGAAAGCTGGATCGGGAAGTTCTTCGCTTTGTCCAGCAGCCCGACCTTGTCCAGCGCCGCAGAGACGCGACGGCGGATATCGTCATAGCTGGCGCCGGCAATAATCAGCGGGATCGCCACGTTATCGAAAACGGTGCGATCCATCAGCAGGTGGTGATCCTGGAAAATCATGCCGATCTGACGACGCAGAAACGGCACTTCACGGTTTTTCAGACGGCTAATTTCGTGGCCGCTGAACCAGATTTTCCCGGCGCTTGGCCGTTCGATCCCACAGATAAGCTTGAGCAGGGTACTTTTCCCCGCGCCGGAATGGCCGGTCAGGAATGCCATCTCGCCTGGCTGCAGGTGGAACGTCACCCCCTGCAGCGCTTGTCTCCCACCGAGATAGGCCTTGCTGACGTGTTCAAAGCGAATCATTGTTAGTCCTCTCGGGCAAATAATGCCTCAATAAAGTCGTCCGCCTTAAACGGACGCAAATCCTCAATACGCTCGCCCACACCGATGTAGCGGATAGGAATGCCGAACTGGTCGGCCACGGAGAAGATCACCCCGCCTTTCGCGGTGCCGTCCAGTTTGGTCAGCGTGATCCCCGTCAGCCCTACCGCTTCATGGAACAGCTTCGCCTGGCTAATGGCGTTCTGCCCGGTGCTGGCGTCGATAGTCAGCATAATTTCATGCGGTGCATCTTCGTCCAGCTTCTTCATGACGCGAACGATTTTCTTCAGCTCTTCCATCAGGTGCGATTTGTTTTGCAAACGCCCTGCGGTGTCAGCAATCAGCACGTCCACGTTGCGCGACTTCGCCGCCTGGATGGCGTCGAAAATCACGGATGCGGAATCCGCGCCGGTGTGCTGGGCAATCACCGGAATGTTGTTGCGCTGGCCCCACACCTGGAGCTGCTCAACCGCTGCCGCACGGAAGGTATCGCCAGCCGCCAGCATCACCGATTTGCCCTGCTGCTCAAACTGGCGCGCCAGCTTGCCGATGGTGGTGGTTTTACCCACGCCGTTAACGCCAACCATCAGAATAACAAATGGCGTTTTGCCTTCAATATTAAGCGGTTCGTCAACTTTTGCGAGAATTTCACCCATCTCGTCTTTCAGCAGGCCGTACAGCGCCTCGGCGTCGCGCAGCTGTTTGCGGCTCGCCCCTTCGGTCAGGTTGGCGATGATCTTACGGGTAGTTTCCACGCCCACGTCCGCAATCAGCAGTTGCTCTTCCAGCTCTTCAAACAGATCGTCGTCGATCTTCTTGCCGCGGAAAAGACTGATAAATCCGGAACCTAAGTTTTCTTTGGTTTTGAGCAGGCTGCGCTTCAGGCGCGCGAAGAAACCTTCTTTGGTCGGTTTTTCCTGCTCCTGAACGATCTCTTCTTCGGCCTGCTCTTCCACCGGCACGACGATTACCGCTTCTTCAGCCGCTTCCGCCGCCAGCGCCTGAGCTTCCAGCTCTTCGTCGGTCAGCTCTGGCTCAAGTGCCGCCTCTTCTTCCACCGCCTCAACGATTTCAACGGTTTCCGCTTCAGCCTGCCACTCTTCGGCAGAAACCTCTTCAGCTTTAACCTCTTCGGGCAGCGGCAGCGCTTCGTGTTCGATAGCGGCCTGCGGCGCTTCGGTAAGGGTTTCTACGATAACCGGCTCTGGCTTCTCGCTCTCCTGAACCTGCTCAGTGACCTCAACCACCTCTTCAGCAAAGGATCCAATCTCTTCTTTGCTGTGCGCTGGTTCTTCCGCTTCGACAACCGCAGCGGTTTCGACAGGCGTTTCAGGCTGTGACTGCTCTTCTACAACCTGTTGCTCTTCGGTTTTCTGTTCTGTTTCTTGCTCTTTTTCACCGAAACCCAACCAGGAAAAGAAGCCACGTTTTTTTTGTTTTGCCATCTGCGACTACACTCCTCGCGGCGCTATATACAGGGAAGCTAAAAAAATGATGAAATAGTCTAACACTTTACTTAATTGACATCACCGCCCGCAATCGCAGGGCTATGGTTAACAGAGCTTTCCAGAGATGAAGAAACCCACCCGCGCCCCGGCCGGTCAAATTCGCATTATCGGCGGTCAGTGGCGAGGCCGGAAATTACCGGTGCCGGACAGCCCCGGTTTACGCCCTACAACCGACCGCGTTCGCGAGACGCTGTTTAACTGGCTTGCCCCATCAATGGTAGACGCCCACTGCCTGGACTGCTTCGCCGGAAGCGGTGCCTTAGGGCTGGAGGCGCTGTCGCGCTACGCCGCCAGCGCCACGCTGCTGGAGATGGAGCGCGGCGTTGCGCAGACGCTGCAGCAAAATCTGGCGACGCTGAAGGCGACGAACGCGAAAGTGGTCAACACCAATACGCTGAGCTTCCTCGCGCAGCAGGGTACGCCGCATAACGTGGTCTTTGTCGACCCGCCGTTCCGCAAGGGGTTGCTGGAAGAGACGTTATCCCTGCTGGAGCACAATGGCTGGCTGGCGGATGACGCGCTGATTTATGTAGAAAGCGAAGTGGAAAACGGCCTGCCACCCGTTCCCGTTCACTGGGATCTGCACCGCGAAAAGGTCGCAGGCCAGGTGGTTTATCGTCTGTATCACCGTCAGGCACAAGGAGGATCCGATGCCGGTACTGATTAACCTGGGACGCTTGCTGATGCTGGGCGTCTGGGCATTTTTGATTTTGAATCTGGTGCACCCGTTCCCGCGCCCGTTGAACATCTTTGTTAACGTGGCGCTGATTTTCACCTCGTTCATGCACGCCCTGCAGATGGTGATGCTGAAAAACGGCCTGCCGAAAGATGGCCCGCCGATGACCGGCTGGCAGCAGCTGCGGGTGTTTATTTTCGGCGTGTTTGAACTGCTGGTGTGGATGAAGAAGTTTAAGGCGCAGGTGAAGAAGTAAGGTGCGGTGTGATGCCCTCACCCTAACCCTCTCCCACTGGGAGAGGGGACCGATCGCGCATTATTCAGCCCTAAAACCTACAAACCGCGACCCTTTATAGCTCAGCGTGCCTTTCTCTCCCACCGTCAGCTGATGGTATTGCTGCGCCTCCAGGCGGAAGGTCATCTCCAGACCGCCGGTTTCCGGTTTAAAGCTGGCTTCATAGCGCATGCCGGTGCCCGCAGGCGTCACCTGCTGCTGGCGAGAGCGGCGGTCGTTAAGCGGTTTCTCGCGTTTGTTCGCCACCACTACGCGCTTTTGCATCAGCGGCGCGGCGTCGTTGTCCGCCTTTTCGCGGCGCTGCTGCACGAAGCGAAACGAGGCGGCAATGACGATAATCGCCACCACGATAATGAAAAACAGCGGCATCTTGCTCATTGAAAAATCCCATCAGATTATGCGGAATTCAGGATACCTCGCCTGCCCCGGCATTGCCAAACGCCCGCTCGCGTCACTACACTGGATCAGAAACTGATTATTCAGCCTCAACAGTTACAGGGAGTTAATATGCTTTGGTCATTTATCGCTGTCTGTTTTTCCGCATGGCTTTATGTCGATGCGTCCTATCGCGGTCCAGCCTGGCAGCGCTGGTTGTTTAAACCCGTCACGTTGCTGTTGCTTCTGCTGCTCGCCTGGCAGGCTCCGATGTTTAACGCCATCAGCTATCTGGTCCTCGCCGGGCTGTGTGCCTCCCTGATTGGTGATGCCTTAACCCTGCTGCCGCGTCAGCGCCTGCTGTATGCCGTGGGGGCATTTTTCCTCTCCCATCTGCTGTATACCATCTACTTTGCCAGCCAGATGACGCTCTCCTTCTTCTGGCCGCTGCCGCTGGTGCTGCTGGTGATTGGCGCGCTGCTGATTGCGGTGATCTGGTCGCGTCTGGAAGAGATGCGTCTGCCGGTATGCACGTTTATCGCCATGACGCTGGTGATGGTGTGGCTGGCCGGTGAACTGTGGTTCTTCCGCCCGACATCTCAGGCGATGTCCGCGTTCTTCGGCGCGGCGCTGCTGTTAATCGGCAATATCGTCTGGCTGGGCAGCCACTATCGCCGCCGCTTCCGCGCGGATAATGCGATTTCGTCCGCCTGTTACTTTGCCGGGCATTTCCTGATCGTGCGTTCATTGTATATCTAAATAACGCTTGACTCTGGAGTCGACTCCAGAGTGTATGCTGCGGTTAATGAGAAAATTATCATTACCGGAGACTGCCATGTCGACTCCAGAAATTCCAAAAAAAGTCCCACAATTCTCGGCGCTTAAGCTCAGCCCGGTTCCGCCGAAAGACGACTGCTGCTGCGAGGGCGCGTGCGAAACGCAGGTCGACGCGCTGCCTGAAAGCGGCAACCGCTACAGCTGGGTCATCAACGGCATGGACTGCGCGGCCTGCGCCCGCAAAGTGGAAAACGCGGTGAGGCAGGTACCGGGCGTGAACCACGTTCAGGTCCTGTTCGCCACCGAAAAGCTGCTGATCAGCGCCGAAAAAGACGTCAGCAAGCAGGTTGAAGCCGCCGTCAGCAAGGCGGGCTATACCCTGCGCAGCGAAACGGCACCTGCCGAAAAAACCTCTCCGCTAAAAGAAAACCTGCCGCTTATTACCCTCATCATCATGATGGCCCTGAGCTGGGGTCTGGAGCAGATTAACCACCCGTTCGGTAATCTGGCGTTTATTGCCACTACCCTGGTCGGGCTGTTCCCGATTGCCCGTCAGGCACTGCGCCTGATGAGAAGCGGCAGCTGGTTTGCCATTGAAACGTTGATGAGCGTGGCGGCCATTGGCGCGCTGTTCATTGGCGCGACGGCGGAAGCGGCGATGGTGCTGCTGCTGTTCTTAATCGGCGAACGGCTTGAGGGCTGGGCAGCGAGCCGGGCGCGCAAAGGGGTGAGCGCGCTGATGGCGCTGAAGCCAGAAACCGCCACGCGGGTTAATGAAGGCAAACGTGAAACGGTCGCCATCAACACGCTGCGCCCGGGCGACGTGATTGAAGTCGCCGCGGGCGGGCGTCTGCCTGCCGATGGGGCTCTCGTTACCGCCACCGCGAGTTTTGACGAAAGCGCCCTGACCGGGGAATCCATTCCGGTGGAGCGTGCGGCAGGAGAAAAAGTCCCTGCCGGTGCCACCAGCGTCGACCGCCTGGTGCAGCTCAAAGTCCTGTCCGAGCCGGGCGACAGCGCCATCGACCGTATCCTGAAGCTGATTGAAGAAGCCGAGGAGCGCCGCGCGCCGGTCGAACGCTTTATTGACCGCTTCAGCCGGATTTACACACCCGCCATCATGCTGGTGGCGCTGCTAGTCACCGTCGTTCCACCGCTGTTCTTCGGCGCGCCGTGGGAGGGCTGGATTTATAAAGGGCTGACCCTGCTGCTGATCGGCTGCCCGTGCGCGCTGGTGATCTCTACGCCCGCGGCGATTACCTCGGGGCTGGCGGCGGCGGCACGTCGCGGGGCGCTGATTAAGGGCGGCGCGGCGCTGGAACAGCTGAGCCAGGTTCAGCACATCGCCTTCGATAAAACCGGCACGCTGACGGTTGGCAAGCCGCAGGTCACCGGCATCTATCCGCAGGGCATCAGTGAAGACGAACTGCTGATAATAGCCGCCGCCGTTGAGCAGGGCTCCACTCACCCGCTGGCGCAGGCGATAGTGCGTGAAGCGCAGAGACGCGGGCTGGCTATCCCTTCGGCAACCGCCCAACGGGCGCTGGTCGGGTCAGGGATTGAGGCCGTCGTCGACGGCAAAAAAGTGCTGATTGTTGCGGCGGGCGCGTTCTCTCATCCACAGGTTGAGGCGTTAGAGCAGGCCGGGCAGACGGTCGTTGCCGTGATGCAGGACGGCGTGTCGAAGGGCATGCTGGCACTACGCGACACTCTGCGCGATGACGCCAAAGACGCCGTGGCGGCGCTGCATCAGTTGGGCGTACAGGGCGTGATCCTCACCGGCGATAACCCGCGCGCGGCGGCCGCGATTGCTGGCGAGCTTGGGCTGGCGTTTAAGGCCGGATTACTGCCTGCGGACAAGGTCAGCGCGGTAACCGAACTGAACAGCCGCGCGCCGCTGGCGATGGTCGGTGACGGAATTAACGATGCCCCGGCGATGAAGGCCGCCACCCTCGGCATTGCGATGGGCAGCGGCACCGACGTAGCGCTGGAGACGGCGGATGCGGCGCTGACGCATAACCGTCTGACCGGACTGGCGCAGATGATTAGCCTGGCGCGGGCGACGCGCGCCAATATTCGCCAGAACATCGGCATTGCGCTGGGGCTGAAGGGGATATTTCTCGTCACCACGCTGCTCGGCATGACCGGACTGTGGCTGGCGGTGCTGGCGGACACCGGGGCGACAGTGCTGGTCACGGCGAACGCGTTGAGATTATTACGGCGGAAATAAAAACGCCCGGTAGCGGCTGCGCCTTACCGGGCCGATAACAACTCTGAACCGTAGGCCGGGTAAGGCGCAGCCGCCACCCGGCAAAAAACGGCGTTACTGCATACCTAACATCCTCGGCAGCCACAATGATATCGCCGGGATATACGTCACCATTCCCAGCACCACCAGCAGGATGCCGTAAAATGGCAGCATCGCGCGCACCACGGTTTCAATCTTCTGCTTACTCACCGCGCTCGCCACAAACAGCACCGATCCGACCGGCGGGGTGATCAGCCCGATCCCCAGGTTAACCATCATGATCATCCCGAAGTGCACCGGGTCGATCCCCAGCGCGTTGGTCACCGGCAGCAGCACCGGCGTCAGGATCAGGATGATCGGCGCCATGTCCATCAGCGTGCCGATCAGCAGCAGCATGATGTTGAGATACATCAGGATCACGTACTTATTATCAGAGAGCGACGTGAAGAACTCGGTGATGCGCATCGGCAGCTGCATGTAAGTCATCACCGCGCCAAACGCCGCGGCAAAGCCGATTAAAATCATCACGATGGTGACGGTTTTCACCGTGCGGCACATCAGCTTCGGCAGTTCGCTCCATTTGTAGTCGCGGTAGATAAACATGGTGACGAAAAACGCCCACAGGCAGGCCACGGCGGCAGATTCGGTGGCGGTAAAAATCCCGGACAAGATCCCGCCGAGGATAATCACCACCGTCATCAGCCCCCACAGGGCATCGAGCATGATTTTCAGCGCCTGTCTGAACGGGATTTTATCCCCCTTCGGGTAGCCGCGTTTGCGGGCGAAGCACAGGCAGAGCACCATCAGGCTCACGCCCAGCAGCAGGCCCGGCAAAACGCCCGCGATAAACAGCGTGGCGATGGAGACCGTTCCCCCCGCCGCCAGGGAATAAATCACCGAGTTGTGGCTGGGCGGGATCAGAATCGCCTGCACCGACCCGCTCGCCGTGACCGCCGCCGCGTATTCGCGCGGGTAGCCCTTCTTCTCCATCTCCGGGATCATCACGCTGCCGATGGACGCTGTATCCGCCACCGACGAGCCAGAAATCGCGCCGAAGAACGTCGAGGCGACGATGTTCACCAGCGACAGCCCGCCGCGGATAAAGCCGACAAACACATAGGCGAAGTTAACCAGCCGTCGGGCAATGCCCCCTTCCGCCATAATCGCTCCGGCGAGGATGAAGAACGGGATCGCTAGCAGGGTAAATTTGTTCACCCCACTGGTGATCTGGATCATCAGCGCCTCCAGCGGTAAATCAATCCACAGCGCACCTGCCACGGCGCTCAGCCCCACGGCGAAGGCCACCGGCATCCCCAGCGCCAGCAAAATGGCGAGGGTGAATAACAAAACAAAAGCATCCATTGTTCACCCCTTAACTGTGATTGCCGATCAGCACGACCGGACGGTTTTCCTGCGCGCCAAACAGCAGGCGTTCAAGCACGAACAGAATCAAAATCGCCGACCCGATCGGCAGCGGCAGGTAGCTTTCGCCGGAAGTCAGGATCGGGAACTCCGCCACCGGCTGCTCCCAGAGCTCGACGCACAGCCAGTAGCTGTACCAGAACATCAGACCGGAAATCAGCAGCATCAGCAGATCAACCACACGTGCACACAGCTTTTGCAGCGACGCGGGCAGACGGTCGGTGAGCATATTGACCGCAATGTGCGACCCGGCGCGGTAGCTCACCGCCGCGCCGATGAAGGTGAACGTCACCATGCAGATAATGGCGACGGGCTCCGGCCAGGATTCACCGCGGTTGAGCACGTAGCGTGAAAAGATGCCGATGGGGATGACAATCGTCATCACCAGCAGCGAGACACCCGCCACCGCCATGGCGAGCAGGTACAGACGGTCCATCCACTTCAGGTAGAGTTCGGACATACGTGCTCCGTATTACTGGACGTCAGCGATGGCTTTCATCAGATCCTGATGCTTGTCGCCATACTGGGCGCGCACCGGCTCTGTGGCCTTGATGAATACCGTCTTATCGATATCGTGGAACTGCACGCCGCCCGCCTTCATTTTCGCCAGCGCCTGGTCGTTATACGCATTCCACAGCTTGCGCTGTTCGAACTGCGCTTCACGGGCCAGGGTCAGGATTTTTTGCTGTTCATCAGCGCTCAGCTTGTCCCATTTCACTTTTGAATAGAGCAGCATTTCCGGGGTGATAAAGTGGCCGCTGAGGGTGTAGTTTTTAGCAACCGGCATGTAGTTGTGGGCGATAAAGGTGGGCGGGTTATTCTCCGCGCCGTCGATCACGCCGGTCTGCATGCCGCTGTAAACCTCGCTAACGCCCATCGCCACCGAGTTCGCCCCCATGTCCTTCAGCGTGGCGAGTGCCACCGGGCTGCCCTGCACGCGGATTTTCTTCCCTTTCAGATCTTCAGGTTTGACGATCGGCTCTTTGGTGATCAGGTTGCGGGTGCCGGAATCCATCCAGCCGAGGAACACCAGGCGGGATTTCGGGTTCGCGGTCAGCTTGTCGCCGATCTGCTTGCCGATATCCCCGTCGATCACTTTATGCATATGATCCTCATCGCGGAAAACGTACGGCAGGGTGAAGACTTCGATATCCGGCAGGATGGCGGCAACCGGCGCCATGGAGACGCGGATCATGTCAATCGCCCCCATCTGCGCCTGCTCAATCATCTGCTTTTCATCCCCCAGCACGCCGCCGGGGAAGACCTTAATCTCCAGCTTGCCGTCGGTTTGTTGTTTGAGTTTTTCACCCATGTGCTGTACCGCGACCACGTTCGGGTAGCCTTCAGGATGCACATCGGCGGCTTTGATGGTTTGGGCAGAAACGGTGCAGGCAAAAGCAGACAGGCACAGTGCGGCCAGTAACGGCTTGAGGGTCGTATTCATTGAGTCAGCTCCAGGGTAGCGATGTCAGCGTTAAAACAGTGTTTTATTTTTTTACGCTTAGAAAATAGACTAGCCCGGGAGAAGCGTAGGTGAAGCGCCTCACAAAAGCGCGAATTTATGAAACGATGGTTTAAATTTGTGAGGGCGGTAATGCCGGGTAACGATGCGGCCATACCCTGCGGGGCATGACCGCGCGTCAATCAGGAAAAATAGCTCATGACCAAGCCTAAAAACAGCACCAGACCGACATAGTTATTGTTCATAAACGCTTTAAAGCAGGCTTCGCGTTCGCGTTTTGCAATCAGCTTCTGCTGGTAGGCAAACAGCAGCCCTGCTACCAGTATCGACCAGTAAAATTCCCAGTTCAGTCCGTTCAGGCGCGCAATCGCGACCATCAGCGCCAGTACCGCAACCTGCAGAATGCCAATGATAAGTTTGTCCTGGCGTCCAAAGAGAATGGCGGTGGATTTAATGCCAATTTTCAGGTCATCGTCGCGGTCAACCATCGCATATTGCGTGTCATACGCTACGGCCCAGAGGATGTTCGCCAGGAACATCAGCCAGCAGCTAAGCGGTAAGGACTCACTAACCGCCGCAAACGCCATCGGAATCGACCAGCCAAACGCCGCCCCCAGCACCACCTGAGGCAGATGGGTGTAGCGCTTCATAAAGGGATAAACCCAGGCCAGTGCGAGCGCCGCGACGGACAGCAGAATCGTCATGGTGTTAAGGGTTAATACCAGCAGGAAAGAGAGCAGCACCAGAACGATGAACAGTACGCGCGCTTCTTTCCCGGTCACCTGGCCGCTGGGTAGCGGGCGGTTGGCTGTGCGCTTTACGTGGCCGTCAAATTTACGATCGGCATAGTCATTCACCACGCAGCCCGCCGCGCGCATCAGCCAGACGCCGGCAACGAATACGCCCAGGATCCACAGTGGCGGCATGCCCGGCGTGGCCACCCACAGCGCCCATAAGGTCGGCCACAGCAGCAGCAACGCGCCAATGGGTTTATCGGTACGCATTAAGCGGTGATACGCCAACAGCTTATTCTGCGTCAGGGTCCACTCCATTTTTTCTTCCTCTTAGTACAACGGTGATGCCGGTAAAAATAGCTCCGTCAGGATTAACGGCTTACCGCTCAGGCGAAGGCGGGAACGGCGCCCCCACAGTTCGGCATCACGCCCAATTTCAATGAAATCCCTGGTCAGCTCAGATGAGGTGAAAAGATAACGTCCCAGCGGCGTTTTCCCCAGCCGCTGCAGCGCCAGCTCAGGCCCGGATAGGGTAGATTCAGGCACCACCGTCCGCCCGGCAAGCCAGGGTTCGCCATCGGCACAGAGCAAAATTTCACGCAGCCAGTAGCGTTCCTCTTGCGGCAACAGCGGCAGCTCGCTGGCGATCTCATCGCCGGAGACAAACCCTTCCTGTATCAGGGTTACCGTGACCGTTTTACCCTGTTGCTCAAAACGTTTTGTCATGGAATCTTCCAGCAGCAACCAGTCCAGCTGCTGCGGATCAAGCGCAGGTATTTGGTCGAAATAGCGCAGCGCACGCAGTTGCGTTAGCGCGGGGTGTGACATGCCAGACTCTCCGATACATAACGTAATGGCATTGTATCGCAGAAACGGGCAATGAGGGGGGGCCAAACGTTATTTAACGATCACTATCGCAACATGGGCGCAACAGCCTGGCGAATACGAAAAAAAGTGCGCCCACTCAGGCGCACTAAACTACTAACAAATCAGCACTGTGGGGAACAGTTACCCCTTGCCTTTTACACTGCTGATAAAGGTGGAACGGGCAGTGGTTGAACCTAAACGTTCGGCTTCATCAAGCAGTTTCAGCGCTTTATCGACATCGCCGCGCTTCACCGCCTGCTTAATGGCGTTGTTGAAGTACTCTTCGGTGTCGTTCAGTACGGGCTCGGCTTTCTTCGCCGGGGCTGGCGCTGCTGCGGCGACCGGTGCGGCTGCCGTGGCAGCAGGCGCGGTGTAAGCAGGTGCTGCGGTATTGCCCACGGTCACAGGGCCGTTACCGGAGGAGCCAAACAGCGGGCCGACCAGCACGCTGGAACCGCTGTTCGTTTTCACCTTCAGCTTTAACGTTCCGTCGGTGACGTGACGAGCAATAGGGTCCGGAATATCAGGAATCGCGTTACCGGTGCCTTTTGCGTAGGCTTTAGCCGGATCGAGCAGCGTGGTGGTCTTCTGGAGATCCTGCTCGGTGGTAAAGACCAGCACGTAGAGTTTTTGCTGGCCCAGCGCAGGGGTCAGGCGCATGACGCCTTCCAGACGATCGGCGCTCATCACGCCAGGCTCCTGGTAGGTAAAGTATTCGCTTGGGAAAAAGGCTGATGGCGTCATGTTCTGATCGAGAATCAGCACGTTAGGCGCAAATACGCTCGTCTGCTTGTTGACTTCACTGGTCAGGGTAATGGCCAGTTCACCGATATTGGCGGGTACGCTATACGCAGCGACCGGGCCGGTAATACCCGGAACATTAAGCGACTGGCCGCCCGTTGAGAGCTGGGTGGTCTGGGTTTTAGACTGATCGACAGGCGTCCAGACAAGCTGTTGCAGTGCCGCTGTCGGAATAGCTGGTGCAGATGTTGTGTTTTGCGGAACGAAATTGACGTTAGCGAGCGTCACGGCAGGCGCGCTTGCCAGCAGCCCTGCGGATAAACAAAGGGCAAGGAGAGTTTTGTTCATTTTCATTGTTATCACCTCAAAATGCACAGGTTCAGCGGTAGCCAGGCAATAGCGCGCCGTCCCAAGGATTGAGGGGCTTGCGCCCCTCAGTTTGGTCATTACGTCAGATTAAGACGGGATTACCACCAGATTTCCATCTGGGCGCCGAAGGACCACTCGTCGTTGTCGCCACGACCGAAGGAGCTTCCATTGAAACCATCTTTGAACGCTTTACCGTAGTTAGCGTTGTTAGATGGGTTACCGTTGTAGTCATAACCCCACTTCTCATCCCACTTGGCGTAGGTTGCGAATACACGGATTGCCGGGCGAGACCAAATGCTGTCGCCTGCCTGCCACTGTTGTGCCAGGGTGATTTTGTACTGGTTGTTGGTTTCGTCAGCGCTTTGTGATTTCACGTTGTCGTAACCCACTTCCAGTAAGGTGCTCATGATAGGCGTCCATTTGAACATCGGACGTACACCCACGGTCCACCACTTGGTCCCGTTGTTGTTATCCCAGTCGATGTCCTGGTACATACCGACATACATCAGGTCCCAGCGATCGCCCAGAGAGATTGCACCGTGGTCGAGAATACGCAGCAGGCTACCGTTGTTGTTAATGTCGTAGGCATAACCCGAGTTAGAATCGATGCCTACACCAGAACCTTGAGACAAGCCTTTACCCTGAGACGTCATTGAGTCAGTGGCATACTGAACCACAAACTTGTTATAGCCCTTCAGCATGCTCTGGGTGTGCTCAGCGGTGAACATCCAACCATCTTTTGAAGCACCATCAACCAGGCGATAATCATCACGCGGGTTAGCACGACCGTAATCAACACCCAGTTCCAGAGTGCCACCTGGGTTGATTTCCATCTGTGCCAGGCGCACGTCAAAGACATCGTTCGCTGTACGAGTGGTGTAATCATAAATACTATTGCTGGCGAAAGAGGATGAACCGCCTGCTTCGGAAGAACGGGTTGCTGCCAGAGAGAGCTTACCAAAACCGACATCGATGTTTTCCAGACCCGCACCAGGACCAGAGATATCCCAGTAGTAGAAGTCGATCATGTGTACGTCATGGCGTTGATAGAAGCGCTTACCGGCCCAGATGGTAGAGCCTGGCAGCCATTCAATCAGGTTTTTACCCTGCACGTTAGCTTCGCGGAACGCCGGGTCAGTACCTTCCCAGTCATTCTGCTGCGCCACGGAGTACGCTACGTTGGTGTCGAAGTAGAAGCTCTTGTCGCCTTCTTTCCACACTTCCTGGCCCAGCTTCAGTTCCGCATAGGTTTCACATTCGTTACCAAGACGGTATTTACTTTGGGCACCGGTTGCCTGGAAGCACTGTTGTTCGCCGCCACTACCCGTCCAGCCGATACCGGAACGAGCATAACCATGGAAATCCACGGCCAGCGCCTGAGCAGACATTACGCCCGCTGCGACGGCAACTGCCAGAGGAAGTTTGCGCAGAGTAATCATCATTCTATCTCCTGAGATCATTGCTTTTCTTTGAACACTTCACCTGTCGGTTTCGTGTCTTCTTTTGGGATTGCTTAAACGCCTGGCTCTTTATGCAACCGACGACATGCGGTGCCATCCTCACGGAACAGATGGCAACGCTCTGGCGGCAAGCCGATAGCGAATGTGGCACCCTCTTCTACCAACACCACGTCATTCTGGCGGTAGACCAGGTTCTGACGGATGGCGGGGATCTGGATATGAATCTGTGTTTCGTGACCAAGCTGTTCGACGACCTGAACTTCACCTTCCAGCGTCACATCCGCAATGTGGCTTGGCAGTAGATGCTCAGGACGGATACCGAGGGACATATTTGCCCCGACCTGTACGTTGGCGCTGTCGACCGGCAGCCAGACCTGCTGGCGGTTTGGCAGCTCCACCTGTACCTGTTCAATGGCTGTCGCCGTCACTTTGACGGGCAGGAAGTTCATCTTTGGCGAGCCAATGAAGCCCGCAACAAAGCGGTCTGCCGGGTAGTGATACAGCTCCAGCGGTTTGCCCACCTGCGCCACGCGACCGGCGTCCAGCACCACGATTTTGTCGGCGAGGGTCATCGCTTCGACCTGATCGTGGGTGACGTAAATCATCGTGCGGCCAAGGCGCTTATGCAGACGGGAGATTTCAATACGCATCTGGACGCGCAGGGCGGCATCCAGGTTAGAGAGAGGTTCATCAAGCAGGAACACGCGCGGCTCGGCCACCAGCGTACGGCCAATCGCCACGCGCTGACGCTGACCGCCGGAAAGCGCTTTCGGTTTACGCTCCAGCAGGTGCGCCAGCTGCAACACTTCAGCCACCTGCGTGACGCGCTGGTTAATGACCTCTTTTTTCGCCCCGGCCAGCTTCAGGCCAAAGGACATGTTCTCGGCAACGGAAAGATGGGGATAAAGCGCATAAGACTGGAACACCATGCCTACGCCGCGTTCGGCTGGCGGGATGTCGTTCATTCGGGTATCACCGATCAACAGGTCGCCGCTGGTGATAGTTTCAAGACCGGCAATCATACGCAGCAGAGTTGATTTACCACAGCCTGATGGGCCGACAAACACCACAAACTCGCCTTCAGTGATGTCCAGATTGATGTCTTTCGACACCACTACGTCGCCCCAGGCTTTCGTTACATTACGCAGCTGTACGCTCGCCATGCCCTTCTCCCTTCGTTACAACCTGTCACCGACAGAAACATTCAAGATAAGTTCACTATGGGGTATCCATTACTTTCGTGAATCCTCCACCCCCCGCCTTTTTTATGGGGGAGGAGGCGGGAGGATGAGAGAACAGGCTCTGCGACCGCAGCCGGGGGGCTGAGGCGAAATTCGTGAAGCCGCCTGCAAAATTCGGTGGGTTTTTATGTGCGCCAGCACTCATAACTTAAATTTATGCAACGGAGATCACACAAACGGGGGGTGGGGCGTAGGGGTTGGGAGGATGGAAAGAGGATGTCAAATAAGGAGACTGAGTCACGTTGAACCACCTTATGTATCCACGAGCACATCACCAAAAAGGATGGCAGATATGAATATCAAGACTGGCGCACGCGTTTTCGCATTGTCCGCCCTTGCAGCAATGATGGTTTCCGCCCCAGCGCTCGCCAAAATTGAAGAAGGCAAGCTGGTTATCTGGATTAACGGCGACAAGGGCTATAACGGCCTGGCCGAAGTGGGCAAAAAATTCGAGAAAGACACCGGTATCAAAGTCACCGTAGAGCACCCGGACAAACTGGAAGAGAAATTCCCGCAGGTTGCAGCAACCGGCGACGGCCCGGACATCATCTTCTGGGCACACGACCGTTTCGGCGGTTACGCGCAGTCTGGCCTGCTGGCTGAAGTCACGCCAGACAAAGCTTTCCAGGACAAACTGTTCCCGTTCACCTGGGACGCCGTTCGCTATAACGGCAAGCTGATCGCCTACCCAATCGCGGTTGAAGCCCTGTCACTGATTTACAACAAAGACCTGGTGCCAAACCCACCAAAAACCTGGGAAGAGATCCCGAAACTGGATAAAGAGCTGAAGGCGAAAGGTAAATCCGCCCTGATGTTCAACCTGCAAGAGCCGTACTTCACCTGGCCGTTGATTGCTGCCGACGGCGGCTACGCGTTCAAGTTTGAAAACGGCAAATATGACGTGAAAGACGTGGGCGTGGACAACGCGGGCGCGAAAAAAGGCCTGACCTTCCTGGTTGACCTGATTAAGAACAAACACATGAACGCGGATACCGACTACTCCATCGCGGAAGCGGCGTTCAACAAAGGCGAAACCGCGATGACCATCAACGGTCCGTGGGCCTGGACCAATATCGACAAGAGCAAAATCAACTACGGCGTGACCCTGCTGCCAACCTTCAACGGCAAGCCGTCTAAACCGTTCGTGGGCGTGCTGAGCGCGGGCATCAACGCCGCCAGCCCGAACAAAGAGCTGGCGAAAGAGTTCCTTGAAAACTACCTGCTGACCGATCAGGGTCTGGGTGAAGTGAACAAGGACAAACCGCTGGGCGCCGTGGCGCTGAAATCCTTCCAGGATCAGCTGGCAAAAGATCCACGCATCGCGGCAACCATGGATAACGCTCAGAAAGGCGAAATCATGCCGAACATCCCACAGATGGCCGCGTTCTGGTACGCCACCCGTACCGCCGTCATCAACGCTGCAAGCGGTCGCCAGACTGTCGATGCCGCGCTGAAGGATGCTCAGGGTCGTATTACTAAGTAAGAAGAAAAACGGCGGGTGGCGCGTGCGCTTACCCGCCCTACGACTACGGCACGATCCGTAGGTCAGGTAAGCGCAGCGTCACCTGACGAAAAGTTTCCACCGTTGTAGAGGAAGAACCCCATGGATGTCATTAAAAAGAAGCACTGGTGGCAAAGCGACGCGCTGAAGTGGTCAGCGATCGGTCTGCTGTGTCTGCTGGTGGGTTACCTTGTTGTTTTAATGTACGTACAAGGGGAATATCTGTTCGCCATCATGACGCTGATCTTAAGCTCTGCTGGCCTGTATATTTTCGCCAACCGTAAAGCCTATGCCTGGCGCTATGTCTACCCGGGCGTGGCCGGGATGGGGCTGTTTGTCCTGTTCCCGCTGATCTGCACCATCGCCATTGCGTTCACCAACTACAGCAGCACCAACCAGCTCGCGCAGGAGCGCGCCACTCAGGTGCTTCTGGATCGCTCTTATCAGGCGGGTAAAACCTTCAACTTCGGTCTGTATCCTGCAGGTGACGAGTGGAAGTTAGCGCTCACTGACGGTGAGAGCGGCAAAAACTATCTTTCCGACGCGTTCAAATTTGGCGGCGAGCAGAAGCTGGTCTTAAAAGAGGCCGCGGCCCTGCCGGAGGGTGAACGTGCGAACCTGCGTATCATTACCCAGAATCGCCAGGCGCTGACCCAGCTCACCGCCGTGCTGCCCGATGAAAGCAAAGTGACCATGAGCTCGCTGCGCCAGTTTTCCGGCACGCAGCCGCTATATACCCTGGCGGACGACGGCACGCTGACCAACAACCAGAGCGGCGTGAAGTACCGTCCGAATAACGACATTGGTTTCTATCAGTCCATAACGGCCGATGGCAAATGGGGTGATGACAAGCTCAGCCCTGGCTATACCGTCACCATCGGCTGGGACAACTTTACCCGCGTGTTTACCGACGAAGGTATCCAGAAACCGTTCTTCGCCATCTTCGTCTGGACGGTGGTCTTCTCGGTGCTGACGGTGATCCTGACCGTTGCCGTAGGCATGGTACTGGCCTGCCTCGTGCAGTGGGAGTCCCTGAAAGGCAAAGCGATTTACCGCGTGCTGCTGATTCTGCCTTACGCCGTACCGTCGTTTATCTCGATTCTGATTTTCAAAGGGCTGTTTAACCAGAGCTTCGGTGAAATCAACATGATGCTGAGCGCGCTGTTCGGTATCAAACCGGCATGGTTCAGCGACCCGACCACCGCCCGCTCGATGATTATCATCGTCAACACCTGGCTGGGCTATCCGTACATGATGATCCTGTGCATGGGGCTGCTGAAGGCGATTCCGGACGATCTGTATGAAGCCTCGGCGATGGACGGCGCGGGTCCGTTCCAGAACTTCTTTAAAATTACGCTGCCGCTGCTTATTAAGCCGCTGACGCCGCTGATGATTGCCAGCTTCGCCTTTAACTTTAACAACTTCGTGCTGATTCAACTGTTGACCAACGGCGGCCCGGACCGTCTCGGCACCACCACGCCGGCAGGCTATACCGACCTGCTCGTGAGCTACACCTACCGTATCGCCTTTGAAGGCGGCGGCGGCCAGGACTTTGGTCTGGCGGCGGCGATTGCCACCCTGATCTTCCTGCTGGTTGGCGCTCTGGCGATTGTGAACCTGAAAGCCACACGTATGAAATTTGATTAAGGAGGGCACTGAACATGGCAATGGTACAACCCAAATCTCAGAAGCTGCGCCTCCTCGCGACGCACTTAGGCCTGCTGATTTTCATCGCGGCCATCATGTTCCCGCTGCTGATGGTTATCGCCATCTCCCTGCGCTCGGGTAACTTTGCGACCGGGAGCCTGATCCCGGATGAAATCTCCTGGGAGCACTGGAAGCTCGCGCTGGGCTTCAGCGTGGAGCACGCCGATGGACGCGTCACCCCGCCGCCGTTCCCGGTGCTGCTGTGGCTGTGGAACTCGGTGAAGGTAGCAACCATCACCGCGATCGGCATCGTGACGCTCTCCACCACCTGTGCTTATGCCTTCGCCCGCATGCGTTTCCCGGGCAAAGCAACGCTGCTGAAAGGCATGCTGATTTTCCAGATGTTCCCGGCGGTGCTGTCGCTGGTGGCGCTGTATGCCCTGTTTGACCGTCTGGGCCAGTACGTGCCGTTTATCGGTCTGAATACCCACGGCGGCGTGATCTTTGCCTATCTCGGCGGTATTGCCCTGCACGTGTGGACCATTAAAGGCTATTTCGAAACCATCGACGGCTCGCTGGAAGAGGCGGCGTCGCTGGATGGCGCTACCCCGTGGCAGGCGTTCCGTCTGGTGCTGCTGCCGCTGTCAGTGCCGATTCTGGCGGTGGTGTTTATCCTGTCGTTTATCGCGGCGATCACCGAAGTACCGGTCGCCTCACTGTTACTGCGCGATGTGAACAGCTACACCCTGGCCGTAGGTATGCAGCAATACCTCAACCCGCAAAACTACCTGTGGGGCGACTTTGCCGCGGCGGCCGTACTGTCCGCCATCCCGATTACCGTGGTGTTCCTGCTGGCCCAGCGCTGGCTGGTGAATGGCCTGACGGCGGGCGGCGTGAAAGGTTAAGTTTCATTTGTTATGCCACTGCAACCCTCAACTTTAGACGTATTGTATTGACCCAACTTGTGACTGTTGTTAGGCGGCCTCCGGGCCGCCATTTTTTTATTCCCGTTTCAGCCGCTTCGAGTTACACAGCCAGAGGGTGATCACCAGCAGCAGGATCGCCGCCGAGTAGATCAGCACGTCGAGCGGGGATTTATGATCGACGATGATCAGCCGCACAATGGCGGTGATGCCAATGTAAACAAAATAGCGTAGCGGGAAGTGAAAGCCGGACTGGAAGTACTTCACAATCAGGGCGATAAATTCAAAGTAGAGAAAGTAGACCACCAGACCTTCCACCAGCGCATATTTGCTGGTTTGCTCAGGGGCGAACAGCACATCCGCCAGATGCACCGTCTCTTTGCCGAGAAAGACGACCAGGATCAGGCCAAGGCTCAGCAGACCGAGGTTCAGCACGGTCTGGAGTATCGTTGAGATGAACTCAACGCGCGGGCGAGTCAGGGATGTCATACAGCACCTCATTCTCCAGGGCGAGGTTCCTGTATAACGCAAAAATGTGACGGGGATCTATATTTTTTGTTTATGTTTGGCGCATTCGCCCGCTGGCGCTGCGCTTACCGGGCCTACAAAAACCGTAGGCCGGGCAAACGCAGTGCCGCCCGGCGTGAAGCATCAGCGGAAGTTAATGTTCTTATCGCTGGTCATGTCGTACAGCTGGAACTTACGCCCAAGCTGCTGACCACCGTCACGCGTCAGCGGTGTCCAGCCCACTGCCGCACGGCTGCGGGTCGGACCGGATGAGAAGAGATCCAGCGGAATCGACACGTAAACCCCTTTGGTGAAGTCCCCTTCCCCGTACTCGTCCGGCGAGACGTTGGTAATAGTGGCGTAGCCGCCCACCACGACGCCGCTGTCGAAGTGTTTGGAGATATCCAGCGTGCCGCCCTTGTCGCCCGCCAGATACTGGCCGACGCTGGCTTTCACCAGCACGTCCTGCGCGAACGAAGGCGTCCAGTAGGCGGTCAGGTGGCCGGTTTTGACGCTGTAGTCGGTGAACTTCATCATGTCCTGCGCGCTGCGCCAGTCACGCTGCTTAACGTAGTTGGCATCAATCCCGAAGGCCCAATTGCTGTCGACGGGACGATACAACACTTCCGCCCCCGCGCCACCAAACATGGTTTCCAGATAGCCACCGTAAACCTGGCCGTAGAAGCCGTTGCCGAAGTACTGGAAGTAGTTGGCCTGCAGGTTATTCACGTAGACATCGTTCTGCACGTATTCACGCACGCGGGTACGCACGCGCGGCAGCTTCGAGTCGTTCGGCGGGTTCGTGTAGTTAAACTTGTCGTAGTTGTTCGCAATGTTGCCGAACAGGCTGCCGGTGGTCAGCAGGTGGTCGGTGACCCACAGATCCGCCGTCGCCATCGCACCCAGCTGATACATGTAGAAGTTTTCCGGCCCGCCGACGGACTGGTTCAGTACCGGATCGATATGGAAATCAAAGCGCGATTTATCGATATACCAGCCCTGCTCGGTGGTTTCCGGCACGATCGGCTCTACGCGTTTTTGCACCAGCTCGGTTTCATGCCCGAGCGGTTCGCCTTCAAGATGGCGCTTGAGGCTGGCGACATCGGTTTCGGTGGTGACCTGCGGCAGATTCAGGCGATTCTCCGTCACGCGGATCGTGCGGATCCCGTCCGGGAGATCGTTCATCACGATCCGGTTGGCGCGTTCGATCCCTTCCCGCGAGTCGCGGTATTTCACCTGCTCGCCGGTGACGTACAGCGTATCGCCTTTCACCTGAATTTTCGGATCGGCCAGACCGGCGTTGTATTTCAACAGCGTCAGCTGGTTTGCCACCACGGAGTGCTGCAGAATCGCGTCCTGCGGCTCCGGCCGGTAGGCAGGCCGCGCGTTATCGTTGTAGTGCGGCCGCATGTCGTTGAAGTTGGTGCGCAGCGTGAAGCCAAACATCACCGTGTTGCCGCGCTCGTAGCTGAGGTTAACGTCGGCCCAGTCGGTGACGCGATAAATGGCGCCGACGTTAAACTTGCTCTTCTGCTCAATCTTCCCGGCGAAGTCCTGCGAGTAGTCGTTCCCTTCGTACTCCAGCTTCAGGCGCAGCGGCTGCCACGGCGTCTGGTATTCCACGCCACCGAACAGCGAGGCCGGGCCGTGGAACATCTGGTCGCCGTTGATGGAACCGGCTTTCTTGTAGCTGTTATCGCGGTAGCAGTATTTATCGCTGTAGGTACAGAACGGGTTTTTGACGTTGCCGCTGGTGCCGAGATAGCCCCAGCCAAGACCGAGAGAAAAATCAAACGGTCCCCAGGCCTTGCTGGCCACGATGTATTCCGCGTCGAACAGGCCGGTCCCGCCGATATCTTTTGCACCCACTGAGACCTGCGGCATCCAGTAGCTCTCTTCCCACAGGCGCAGTTTGACGTCGAAGGCTTTATCTTTGTAGGTCTGATCGCCGGAGAAGGCGTCGACGCTGCTGTACTGTTTCGTACGCACGTCGGTGTAGCGCAGCGTGGTTTCAAGCCACGGGAAAAGCTGTACGGAGGCGGAATAGTAGCGATACTGGTCGTTATCGCGGTAGTTCAGGCTAATTTCCCCTTCACGCGCCATGCGCGCGGTAGGCGTTTGCAGTAAACCGACGCCGCCGAAGTCTGACTGAGACGGGCCAACAGGTGCCGGATACGTTTCTGCATGGCAGGCGGCGCTTACGCAGAGCGCCAGCATGCTGTAGAGATAGGTTCTTTTCATTCTTCCGGTATCCGCTGTGTCAGGGAGTGAAGGATATCGGCGTTAAGCCCGTCATATGCCTTCGTCCAGAAATGGTCGGCAAAACCGACAAAAATGATGCTGCCCGGCATGGGTTCGATATGGCGTTTATTCCAGTACGCCACCGGCGCTTTTTGCGTATGCCCGTCTGGATAAATAATCCATGCGTAGCTGTTATCCGCGCCGCTCAGCAGGCTTTGTTCGTCGAGATAGCTCGCCACGTCGCGGCCGGGCGTAAAGGGCTTTTTACCGGGGCTGCTGATAAGCCCCATCACGGTCACCGTCGTCGGCTTCACCGGAAGCCAGAGGGTGTACTCCCCTTCAAGCGTGGGGTTGCCCTTTTCCGTGACGCGCACTTCATCTGGATCAAGATTAACTTTCTGGCGGCCTGTCACTTTCAGCACCTGAAGCTGCTGGCGAACGCTGTTAATGGCCGCGGCATCGTCGCCGTCTTCCTGCTCCGCCAGGCTCGTCAGGCGGGCCAGCAGGGCACGGTGTTCCTGCTCCGCCTTAACCGTCGCCTGACGCTCGCCGATCACCGCTCCCGGCCACCAGCTGTTGGCAAGCCTTGGCTGCCCGACGAGATCGAGCAGATGCTCGGCGTTGGTTAAGGTTTTGGGTTTTTCACTGTCCGGCGTGTAGACCTTTACCGTTCCTGCGGACCATGCCAGCGGCGCGGCAAGGCTGGCGAGAAGCGCAGCGTGGATGAGCGTTTTCATGATTTCGCAGCCTTGATCAGGGTGGTTTTCACCGGGAAGAAACCGGCACCGAGATACTGCAAGGACTGACGGATCTGCCCATCCTCGTCGATCCAGAAGCGGTTATGCCAGGTGGCCTGGTCGGTGGTGACCTCTTCATCCAGCACGCGAACCTGCGTTTCGTCGCTGCCGACTTTCACGCTGTCCGTACCGTCCCAGCGGAAGGTGGAGCGGGCCGTGGCGTAGCGCACCTGCTTGTGCTCGGTCCAGCCCATCGTGCGCGTCCAGCTTGCGCCGTCGACGATCTGATTTGGCTTGATGAGCGGGTCTTCGGCGAGATTATTCACCTCGAGCAAGTTGTCGCCGCCGAGCAGCGTTTTCACGATTCGGGCATGCTGCGTGACGATGGTGGCCTGATCCTGCGTCACCCATTTCTGCTGCCCGTTTTCATCGAAAGCGAGCACCACAAACAGCTGCGGGCCATCGTTTAGCTGCATGTACTGGCTGGCGTACGGCATGTTCTGAAGTTCGTCATCGGTCAGATGAACGCCCGGCGTGCCGAACAGGCTTTCCCACAGTGAATGTCCCAGCCCTTTGGTGGTGGCTGAGCACGCCTGCAACAGCAGGCAAATCAGAATGATTGCAGGTCGCTTCACGACTCTTCTCCGAAGGGGCGAAATAACCACACCGAAGTGTGGTTATGATTAAAACACCCGGTATTACTGGGTGCTGGTTGTCGTAGTGGTCGTGGTTCCGGTATTGGAGCCATCACCGCCACCGGTTGCCGCCAGCGCGACACCCACGGCTGAACTTACGGTGCTGGTGCTGGCTGCGGTAGAACTTCCCGCAGACGCAGACGTCGCTGCCGACCCTGCTGCTTCCCCGACCTGGACCGGAGCTGCATAGACAGACGTCGCCGCAAGTGCAGATATGGCAAAAATGCCATACAGTACTTTCTTCATAACAATTTCCCTTCAATGAATGAATGGAGATTTGCCCGAAAAGAAATTCAGGCGGAATCGAGTATACACAACTACAGCAGAGGGTTTACCGTGGGGGGAAATAGGGGGACGGTTTTCGGACTAATGGATAAAACAGAAAAGAAAAACAAATATTTGAAATAAATAATCGATAAAAATCAATAAATTATAATATATCCTTATTATCTTAGCTCTGCGTATTTTCTTAAAATAAACCGCAGCAATTAGCAGGTTAACCGCCTTTTTCAGATTAAACTCAGAGTCAGAATTTGAGTTAACTAACAGACATCAGGAATTATCCGATAAAAAAATGCCGGCATATCGCCGGCATTTTTCATGACATATTAATTACGCACGCCATGCTTTATAACGGTTAATCAAACCATTGGTGGAGCTGTCGTGGCTGTCGATGGCTTTATCGTCACCCAGCTCTGGCAGAATGCGGTTTGCCAGCTGTTTGCCCAGCTCAACGCCCCACTGGTCAAAGGTGAAGATGTTCAGGATCGCGCCCTGGGTGAAGATCTTGTGCTCGTACAGCGCAATCAGCGCACCCAGGCTGAACGGGGTGATTTCGCGCAGCAGGATGGAGTTGGTTGGACGGTTGCCTTCGAACACTTTGAACGGCACAACGTGCTCCAGCGTGGCCGGATCTTTACCCTGGTCACGGTATTCCTGCTCAACCACTTCGCGGGATTTACCGAACGCCAGCGCTTCGGTCTGTGCGAAGAAGTTAGACAACAGCTTCGGATGGTGGTCGGACAGCGGGTTGTGCGTGATCGCCGGGGCGATGAAATCGCACGGTACCATTTTGGTACCCTGGTGAATCAGCTGGTAGAACGCATGCTGGCCGTTGGTGCCCGGCTCGCCCCAGATGATCGGGCCAGTCTGGTAATCCACCGCGTTGCCGTTACGGTCAACGTACTTACCGTTGGATTCCATGTTGCCCTGCTGGAAGTAGGCCGCAAAACGGTGCATGTACTGGTCGTACGGCAGGATCGCTTCGGTTTCAGCGCCGAAGAAGTTGTTGTACCAGATACCGATCAGCGCCAGCAGCACCGGCAGGTTTTTCTCAGGCGCGGTGGTGGAGAAGTGTTTGTCCATCGCATGCGCGCCGGAGAGCAGCTCAACGAAGTTGTCAAAGCCCACGGACAGGATGATGGACAGACCGATTGCAGACCACAGAGAGTAGCGGCCGCCAACCCAGTCCCAGAACTCGAACATGTTCGCGGTGTCGATACCGAACTCGCCTACCGCTTTACCGTTGGTAGACAGCGCCGCGAAGTGTTTCGCCACGTGCTTTTCGTCGCCCGCGGTTTTCAGGAACCAGTCGCGCGCGCTGTGGGCGTTGGTCATGGTTTCCTGGGTGGTAAAGGTTTTAGACGCCACCAGGAACAGGGTGGTTTCCGGGTTCACGTTTTTCAGCACTTCGGCGATGTGGGTACCATCGACGTTAGAGACAAAGTGCATGTTGAGGTGGTTTTTGTACGGGCGCAGCGCTTCGGTCACCATGAACGGGCCGAGGTCAGAGCCGCCGATACCGATGTTAACCACGTCGGTGATCGCTTTGCCGGTGTAGCCTTTCCAGCTGCCGGAGATGATCGCTTCGGAGAACGTTTTCATCTTTTCCAGCACCGCGTTCACTTCCGGCATCACATCTTTGCCGTCAACGATGATTGGCGTATTGCTACGGTTGCGCAGCGCCACGTGAAGCACGGCACGGTCTTCGGTGCGGTTGATCTTCTCGCCGGAGAACATGGATTTGATGGCGTCGGCCAGCTCGGTCTCTTTCGCCAGATCCTGCAGTTTTGCCAGCGTCTCTTCGGTAATGCGGTTTTTAGAGAAATCCACCAGCATCAGGTCATCGAAGGTCGCGGAGAACTTAGTGAAACGATCGGCATCTTTCGCGAACAGATCCGCGATGGTGACGTCTTTCATTTCATCATAATGTTTCTGGAGTGCCTGCCAGGCAGCGGTCTGCGTTGGGTTGATGTTTTTCATTAGCAATACTCTTCTGATTTGAGAATTGTGACTGCGGTCGATTGTAGCGCCTGCAAATAAAAATTGTGATGGTTTTTATGCCATTGCCCTGGTCTGCATCAAACGCAGGTGAAAAGACCCGAAAAGTATAGCTGCTGTCGCGCCCTTCCGGCGTGGCGAAATGTCGGTCAAAAGGGGGTAAAAAGGAGCATAAAATATGGGCCTGTTATAAGTCCTGTTTCTCAGGGGTACCCCCCCATAAAAAATCCGCATAATCCCAGCATTGACAGGACCTCCCCCGCATTTTATTTATAGGGCCGTATTTTGCGCCTGCACCTGTTTTCGTTTCATTCTTGTGCCAAGGTCGCTTATTCATTCCCTGACACGAGGTTGTTATGACGAGTTTTGTGGTCGCCAAGTTTGGCGGCACCAGTGTGGCCGATTACGATGCCATGAACCGCAGCGCCGATGTGGTGCTGGCCGATCCGAATACCCGCCTGGTGGTGCTCTCTGCATCCGCCGGCGTGACGAACCTGCTGGTTTCTCTGTCTGAAGGACTGGAAGCGACAGAACGTTTCGTGAAGCTGGATGCACTGCGCAAAATTCAGTTCGACATTCTTGAACGTCTACAAAACCCGAACGTGATCCGCGAAGAAGTGGAGCGTCTGCTGGAAAATATCACCACCCTGGCAGAAGCGGCGTCCCTGGCAACCTCCACCGCCCTGACCGATGAACTGGTCAGCCACGGCGAGCTGATGTCCACCCTGCTGTTTGTTGAAATCATGCGCGAGCGTAACGTTCAGGCGCAGTGGTTTGACGTGCGTAAAGTGATGCGCACCAGCGATCGTTTTGGGCGCGCCGAACCGGACGTTGAAGTGCTGGCGGAGCTGACCAATCAGCAGCTGGCGCCGCGCCTGGCAGAAGGCATGGTGATCACCCAGGGCTTTATCGGCAGCGAAGCGAAAGGGCGCACGACCACGCTTGGCCGTGGCGGCAGCGATTACACCGCCGCGCTGCTGGGCGAAGCCCTGCACGCAACGCGCGTGGATATCTGGACTGACGTGCCGGGTATTTACACTACCGACCCGCGCGTAGTGTCTGCGGCAAAACGTATTGACGTGATCGCCTTTGAAGAAGCGGCGGAAATGGCCACCTTCGGTGCAAAAGTGCTGCACCCGGCAACGCTGCTGCCCGCAGTGCGCAGCGATATTCCGGTCTTCGTTGGCTCCAGTAAAGATCCAAAAGCGGGCGGGACGCTGGTCTGCAAGAAAACCGAGAACCCGCCGCTGTTCCGCGCGCTGGCCCTGCGCCGCCGCCAGACGCTGGTCACGCTGCACAGCCACAATATGCTGCACTCCCGCGGCTTCCTGGCGGAAGTGTTTGGCATCCTCGCGCGCCATAACATCTCTGTAGATTTGATTACCACCTCCGAGGTGAGCATTGCGCTGACGCTGGACACCACCGGCTCCACCTCCACCGGCGACACCCTGCTGACGCAGTCGCTGCTGATTGAGCTGTCTGAGCTGTGCCGCGTGGAGGTCGAAGAAGACCTGGCGCTGGTGGCCATCATCGGTAACAAGCTGTCTCGCGCCTGCGGCGTGGGCAAAGAGGTGTTCGGCGTGCTTGACCCGTTCAACATCCGCATGATCTGCTACGGCGCATCCAGCTATAACCTTTGCTTCCTGGTCCCTGCCGATCAGGCCGAGCAGGTGGTGCAGAAACTTCATCAGAATTTGTTTGAATAAAATTCGTTAGCACGATAAACAATACCTATAAGCCGGGCACAGACCCGGCTTTTTCATAACTAAACAACACGACAATACTGCAAGGAATTCACTATGTTATCCGCTATCACCCGGCTGTTCCCGCTATGGGCGCTGCTGCTCTCCGTACTCGCGTATTACACCCCTACCACGTTCACGGGCATTGGTCCGTGGGTCACCACGCTGCTGATGCTGATTATGTTCGGCATGGGCGTGCACCTTAAAATCGACGATTTTAAACGCGTGCTGTCGCGCCCGGCGCCGGTGGCTGCAGGGATCTTCCTGCACTACCTGGTGATGCCGCTCGCGGCCTGGCTGCTGGCGATGGCCTTTAAGATGCCGCCCGATCTCTCCGCCGGGATGGTGCTGGTGGGCAGCGTCGCCAGCGGTACGGCATCTAACGTGATGATCTATCTCGCGAAAGGTGACGTGGCGCTCTCCGTGACCATCTCTTCGGTATCCACGCTGGTGGGCGTGATTGCCACACCGCTGTTAACCCGCCTGTACGTGGACGCACATATTCAGGTGGACGTGATGGGCATGCTGCTCAGCATTCTGCAGATTGTGGTGATCCCGATTGCGCTGGGGCTGGTCATTCACCATCTTTTCCCACGCGTGGTGAAAGCAGTTGAGCCGTACCTGCCCGCGTTTTCGATGGTCTGCATTCTGGCGATCATCAGCGCCGTGGTGGCTGGTTCCGCGTCGCACATTGCCTCCGTGGGCTTTGTGGTGATCGTCGCGGTGGTGCTGCATAACACCATTGGCCTGCTGGGCGGCTACTGGGGCGGGAAGCTGTTTGGCTTTGACGAGTCCACCTGCCGCACGCTGGCAATCGAGGTAGGGATGCAGAACTCCGGCCTGGCGGCGGCGCTGGGTAAAATTTACTTCTCACCGCTGGCGGCCCTCCCGGGCGCGCTGTTCTCCGTCTGGCACAATCTGTCCGGCTCGCTGCTGGCGGGCTACTGGTCCGGTAAACCGATTGATGAACAACCGAAAAAAGATGCGCTGAAACAGGGTTAATTAACCCGGCTTGCTTTACACTGGAGCCTCCCCATCAGGAGGCTTCAGCAATGGCTACACCACGATTGACCCAGAAAGACATGACGGAAGCCGAGCAGCGCGAACTGAAAACGCTTCTCGACCGCGCCCGCATCGCCCATGGCCGCACGCTGACGAACGCCGAAACCAATCAGGTTAAAAAAGAGTACATCGACAAGCTGATGGCGCAACGTGAGGCTGCGGCGAAAAAAGCCCGCAAGCTGAAAAAAGAGCAGGCTTATAAGCCGGATGCAGAGGCGACCTTTTCCTGGTCCGCCAATACATCAACCCGTGGAAGGCGCTAATCAGCGCCCTTTCTTTTTGCGACCCGGCTGGGTAAAGCGTTTTCCGTTACCCGGCTTGCCCCGCCCTTTCTCTTCCGCCTGCGGTGCCTTAACCACCGGACGTTTAATCGCCTGCGTTTTCGGTTTGGCTTTGGCTTTCGGCTTCGCTTCGGACGAGGAGTTTTCGATAAGCTTGAACAGCTCGATCAGCTCGTCGTCCGTTAAGTCACGCCACTCGCCCAGCGGGATCCCGGACAGGCTGACGTTCATGATGCGCGTGCGTTCCAGCTTCGTCACTTCATAACCAAAATACTCGCACATGCGGCGGATCTGGCGGTTTAAGCCCTGCACCAGGGTAATACGGAAGGCAAACGGCGCTTCTTTTTTGACCTTGCACTTCTTCGTGACGGTGCCCAGAATCGGCACGCCTGCGCCCATCCCGCGAATGAACTCGTCCGTCACCGGCTTGTTCACCGTCACGATGTACTCTTTCTCGTGGTCGTTACCGGCACGCAGAATTTTGTTCACCAGGTCGCCGTGGTTGGTAAGGAAAATCAGCCCCTGAGAGTCTTTATCCAGACGGCCAATCGGGAAGATACGGCTGCTGTGGTTCACGAAATCAACGATGTTGTCCCGCTCGCCGTCTTCCGTGGTGCTGACAATCCCAACCGGTTTGTTCAATGCGATAAACACCAGGTCTTCAGCATCACGCGGTTCGATGAGCTGACCATTCACTTTAACCACGTCGCCAGGCATCACCTGATCACCAATCGTGGCGCGTTTGCCGTTGAGGAACACATTACCTTGTTCAATGTAACGGTCCGCCTCGCGACGTGAGCAGATACCGCTCTCGCTAATGTACTTGTTTAATCGGGTTGATTGAGTTGGCAGCATAGTTTCTCCTGTGAAGGGCGAAATATACCTTAGGTTTGGGCCGAAAAAAAAGATTAGCCGACGGTAACTGAGACGGGTTTTCCAAGTTTACACAGCATCATGATCAGCGTATCAAGGGTAAACTTACTGGTTTTGAGGTTCACGACATCAGACACTCGGGGACGAGAGACGTTTAGCCTGGCGGCAGCGTCAGCCTGACGCAGTTTATTCTCCGCAATCCACGAGGAAATTTCCTGCATCAGTTGCCGCTTGATGGCAAGCAGTTGCTCAACCTCTTTCTCGGCACATTCGTGTAGCTGTTTAGCTTCATTTTCTTCAAAACCCAGTTCAGCAAAGATGTTCGTTTCTGATGTCGTCACATGCCGAATTTTTGTATCAACGCGTCTTCCCATTTTCATCCTCTCCGGGCATCAAGCACCGCCTGAAAACGTGCCTTTGCTATGTATTTATCATGACCTGATGTCCGCTGCGTTTTCTTCTTAAAGCAATGCAGTACGTAAACAGCATCCTCGTAACGAGCCAAATAGATAATTCGGTATGCACCCGTGTCACCGCGCAACCGTATCTCTGCAACGCCTTTGCCGATCTCTGAGATGGGCTTCCAGTCCGCCGCCTCTAATCCAGCCTGTAATCGGTGTAGCTGATATCCCGCATCCCGTCGGATTTCCTCCGGGAAGCCGAGCAAATCATCGAAGGCACTCCCCATCCATGCAATGGGTCTCATTGCTGGTTTTTCTGAAAGCATACCACATCCCTGTATAAAATTTTATACATCCAAAATCAGATTGTCTCACTCCACAGGTCTGCTTATGACCTGAGGAGTGACGTTACGTTTTCAGTGGAGTTTGGTCACGCATCATGGAGAGGATCTGCGAGGCGCTTTCAGAGATTAATACTCATCCCGTTCGTCATCTTCATCCGGCTGTTCCATCACGCTGTAGGCCACCGCGCAGAACAGCGAGTTAAGACGCTTCATATCTCCCAGCAGCCCCAGATGGAGTGAGCTGGTCTCGATACTCTGCACGTTCTGCTGGTGCAGACGTTCAACGTGGGCGTGCGAGTAGCGGCGGTTGAGGATGCGGAAACGATGCTTGTTGCGGCGCAGGCGGCGCGCGCTCGGTACGTCGCTGGAGAAGAAGACCGACATCGCCAGCTTCAGGTTGCTCACCAGCTTTTCGTGCAGCGCTTCCAGCTCTTTCAGCCCTTCCACGGAGAACGCCCGACGCGCGGCCAGGGATTTGTCCGCGATTTCGCTGCCCATACGCTCAACGATGTCCGAGGCCTGCTCAAGGTTAAGCGACATCTCAATGATTTCCGCCCAGCGGCGGGACTCCTCTTCCGCCAGTTCGTCCTGCGGGATACGCGCCAGATAGAGCTTGATGGCGGTATACAGCACGTTGATGTCGTCCGCCAGCCTGCGCAGCTCTTTTTCCTCGCGCGGCTCGCCGTGCATCACCTTTTTCAACCCTTCGAGCATGGTTTCCATCGCGTCGCCCATGCGCAGCGTTTCGCGGGCGGCGTTGGCGATGGCCAGTGCGGGGGTGTCCAGCACGGAGGTATCCAGATGCTTCGGCTTAAGGCGCGCATCCAGCTCCGGTTCATCGCGGATAAGACGCTCGCAGAAGCGGGCCATCGGCGCGGCAAACGGCACCATCGCCAGGCAGCGCACCAGGTTATAGAAGACGTGGAAGTAGATCACCAGCTCCGCTTTCGGCAGCGGGAGGTTGTCCATCAGGTTTGCCAGCGGATGGACAAACGGCAGAATAATCAGGCTGCCCACCAGCTTAAACAGCAAACTCCCCAGCGCCACGCGACGGGCGGCAGCATTGGCCGCGCTGTTGTTAAGCATCGCCAGCAGGCCAGAGCCGAGGTTAGCGCCGATCACCAGACACAGCGCCACCGGGAAGGAGATCGCGCCCGCGGCGGTGAGCGTGGCCGTCAGCAGCACGGCGGCCAGGCTGGAGTAGCTGATGATGGCAAACACTGCCCCGATCAGCGCATCCAGCATGATGTCACCGGTCAGCGAGGCGAAGATGACCTGCACGCCGTTCGCCTGGGTGATAGGCGTCACCGCCTGCACAATCAGTTCCAGCGCCAGCAGAATCAGCCCGAGGCCAATGCCCACGCGGCCAAGCTGCCCGGCCCGGGTCTGCTTGCGGCCAAGGAAAAAGATCACACCGATGAAAATCAGCAGCGGCGACAGCCAGGAGAGATCGAACGTCAGGATACGCGCCATCAGCGCGGTACCGACGTCAGCACCCAGCACGATCACCAGCGCCGGGGCGAGCGCGACCAGATCCTGCGCCACGAACGAAGTGACGAGCATGGTGGTGGCATTGCTGCTTTGCACCAGCGCCGTGACGCCAATCCCCGCGCAGAAGGCGAGCGGCTTCTTCTCAACGCTGCCGCTGAGGACGGTACGTAAGCGCGCGCCGAACACGCGCATCACGCCGGTGCGGACAATATGGGTGCCCCATACGAGCAGTGCGACTGCCGAAAGCAGATGTAACAACGTCAGCACGGAAGTGGGTTCTCCTTATCGTTTTAGATTTTATGATTGAGTATAAGGGTTTAAACGTAAGAAAGAGACAGGGCACCGTTGAGGTGCCCTGTTTGTTGTAAGGAAAAGTGACGTTAGTCCGCGTCGTAGCCTAAATTCGGCGCCAGCCAGCGCTCTACCTCAGGCACGCTCATGCCTTTGCGCAGGGCGTAATCTTCGATCTGATCGCGCTGCAGCTGCGCCACGGCGAAGTACTTGCTGTCCGGATGACTGAAGTACCAGCCCGACACGGACGCGCCCGGCCACATAGCGAACGACTCGGTGAGCTTCATGCCGGTATGCGCTTCTACGTCCAGCAGTTTCCAGATAGTGCCTTTTTCGGTGTGTTCCGGACAGGCCGGATAGCCCGGCGCCGGACGAATCCCCTGGTAGTTTTCGCGGATCAGCTCCTCGTTGCTGAGGTTCTCATTCGCCGCGTAACCCCAGTACACCTTACGTACGCGTTCGTGCAGGTATTCAGCAAAGGCTTCCGCCAGGCGGTCGGCAATCGCTTTCACCATGATCTTATTGTAATCATCGTGTTTCGCTTCAAACGCGTCTGCCAGAGCGTCTTCTTCCAGACCGCCGGTTACCGCAAAGGCGCCGATATAGTCAGCTTTCCCGCTCAGCTTCGGCGCAACGAAATCTGCCAGGCAGTAGTTGGCAAAGCCCACTTTTTCGGTTTGCTGCCGCAGGTGATGGCTCACGGCCAGCACGTGGGTACGGGTTTCATCGCGGTAGATTTCCACGTCGTCACCCACGCGGTTCGCCGGGAACAGCCCCACCACGCCGCGCGGGTTGAGGGTTTTCTCTGCGCTCAGCGTGTCCAGCATATCGTTGGCGTCTTTAAACAGACGCTTCGCCTCTTCGCCTACGACTTCATCTTCGAGGATGCGCGGATATTTGCCCGCCAGCGACCAGGTCATAAAGAACGGCGTCCAGTCAATGTAGTTGCGCAGCGTCTCGATGCTGGCCGTCACGTCCTGCACGCCCAGACGATGCGCGACCGGCGGCGTATAGCTTGCCCAGTCAAAGGCCAGGTCGTTATCGCGTGCGGCAGCGAGCGTCACCGGCGGCGTGCGCGGTTTTTTGCGCCCGTGCTGCACGCGAACGGTTTCGTACTCCTGGCGAGTGCGCGCCACAAAATCGTCGCGCTGAGTCTCGGAGAGCAGTGCGGAAACCACGCCCACCGTGCGCGAGGCGTTCTGCACGTAAACCGTCGGTCCGCTGTAGTTCTGCTCGATCTTCACTGCCGTGTGCGCTTTCGAGGTGGTCGCCCCGCCAATCAGCAGCGGAATGGTGAAGCCCTGACGCTCCATCTCTTTTGCCACGTTGACCATTTCGTCGAGCGACGGCGTAATCAGGCCGGAGAGGCCAATCAGATCGGCGTTCACTTCGCGCGCGGTCTTGAGGATTTTATCCGCCGGAACCATCACGCCAAGGTCGATAATTTCGTAGTTATTGCACTGCAGCACCACGCCAACAATGTTTTTGCCGATGTCGTGCACGTCGCCCTTCACGGTGGCGATAACCATTTTACCGTTGCTGGAGCCCTTCTCTTTGCTGGCTTCGATGAAGGGTTCAAGATAAGCCACTGCCTGCTTCATGACGCGAGCGGATTTCACCACCTGCGGCAGGAACATCTTGCCCTCGCCGAACAGATCGCCCACCACGTTCATGCCGTCCATCAGCGGCCCTTCGATCACCTCAATCGGGCGGGCTGCCTGCTGACGCGCTTCCTCGGTGTCCTGCTCGATGAACTCGGTAATCCCTTTCACCAGCGAGTATTCCAGACGCTTTTTCACGTCCCAGGAACGCCACTCGGCCTGCTGAACATTGGCCGATTCATCCGATTTACTGCCGCGGTATTTTTCCGCCAGGTCGAGCATGCGCTCGGTGGCGTCGTCGCGACGGTTGAGGATCACGTCCTCTACGGCATCGCGCAGCTCCGCCGGCAGATCGTCGTAAATCGCCAGCTGGCCCGCGTTAACGATCCCCATGTCCATCCCGTTGCGGATGGCGTAGTAGAGGAACACGGCGTGGATCGCCTCACGCACCGGGTCGTTGCCGCGGAACGAGAACGAGACGTTCGACACGCCGCCGGAGATCAGCGCATGCGGCAGCTCGCGCTTGATGTCTTCACACGCGCCGATAAAGTCCTGGGCGTAGTTGTTGTGCTCTTCGATGCCGGTCGCGACGGCAAAGATGTTCGGGTCGAAAATAATGTCTTCCGGCGGGAAGCCCACCTCTTCGGTCAGAATTTTGTACGCGCGGCGGCATATCTCAATTTTGCGCTCGCGGGTGTCGGCCTGGCCCACTTCATCGAAGGCCATCACCACCACGGCCGCACCGTAGCGGCGCACCATCTTCGCATGGTGGATAAAGATATCCACGCCCTCTTTCATCGAGATGGAGTTAACGATGCCTTTGCCCTGAATGCACTTCAGCCCCTTTTCGATGACCTCCCACTTGGAGGAGTCAATCATGATCGGCACGCGGGCGATATCCGGCTCACCGGCAATCAGGTTGAGGAAACGCACCATCGCCGCTTCGGCGTCAAGCATCCCCTCGTCCATGTTGATATCGATAATCTGCGCCCCGCTTTCCACCTGCTGGCGGGCGACGTCCAGCGCTTCGCTGTACTTCTCTTCTTTGATCAGACGCTTGAATTTAGCGGAACCGGTAACGTTGGTACGTTCACCCACGTTCACAAACAGGCTGTCGTCGCCGATGGTCAACGGCTCCAGGCCGGAAAGGCGACAGGCAACCGGCAGCTCTGGCAGCTTGCGCGGCGGCAGCCCGTCCACGGCGCGGCTCATGGCGGCAATGTGCTCCGGCGTGGTGCCGCAGCAGCCGCCGACGATGTTCAGGAAGCCTGACTCGGCCCACTCGCGGATTTGCGCCGCCATGGTGTCAGCATCCAGATCGTACTCGCCAAACGCGTTCGGCAGACCGGCGTTCGGATGCGCGGTAACGTAGCATTCGGCGATGCGCGAAAGCTCCTGCACGTACTGGCGCAGTTCGTCTGGTCCCAGCGCGCAGTTCAGGCCGAAGGAGAGCGCGTCGGCGTGGCGCAGGGAGTTATAAAACGCTTCGGTTGTCTGGCCGGACAGGGTGCGGCCGGAGGCGTCGGTGATGGTGCCGGAGATCATGATCGGCAGGTCAACGCCCAGCGCCTCAAACTCCTCTTTCACCGCGTATATCGCGGCTTTGGCGTTGAGGGTATCGAACACCGTTTCAATCAGGATCAGGTCGGAGCCACCTTCCACCAGCGCTTTGGTCGATTCACGATACGCCGTAACCAGCTGGTCAAAGGTGATATTACGAAACGCCGGGTCGTTGACGTCCGGTGAAATCGACGCGGTGCGGTTGGTCGGGCCAAGCACCCCGGCAACGTAGCGCGGCTTGTCCGGCGTGCGGGCCGTCCACTCGTCGGCACAGGCGCGGGCGAGCCTGGCCGCCTCATAGTTGATCTCCGCCGACAGGGATTCCATCTGGTAATCCGCCATGGCGATGGTTGTCGAGTTGAAGGTGTTGGTTTCTACAATATCCGCACCCGCTTCAAAGTAGGCGTTGTGGATATCCTTAATCACGGACGGCTTGCTGAGCACCAGCAGGTCGTTGTTCCCTTTCAGGTCGCAGGGCCAGTCGGCGAAGCGCTCGCCGCGGAAATCGTCTTCGCTCAGACGATAGCTCTGGATCATGGTGCCCATGCCGCCGTCCAGCACCAGAATTCGTTCATTTAACTGCGCACGCAGTTGCTCTACTTTGCTGCTCACACTTGCTCCCGACAACGCTCAACAAGGCCAAAAGGCTGCGTTCCATACTGGCACAATCTCGCAGGGTGGAAAAGTCACGCCGCGGTAACATGAGACATGTTCACCATCACTCCTCCGATCAGTCAGGAAAGCGGTTGCAAATTCACCAAATAAAACGAAAATGATTTCCACGATACAGAAAAAGGAGATCGTCATGGTCGCGACCGTTCCCGCCAAACGCGGCAGAAAACCTTCCGCCACCGCCGCTGCACAACCCGGCGGACAGGTTCAATCCCTGACGCGCGGTCTGAAGCTGCTGGAGTGGATAGCCGAGTCGCACGGCAGCGTGGCCCTGACGGAGCTGGCCCAGCAGGCTGGCCTGCCGAACTCCACCACGCACCGCCTGCTGACCACCATGCAGCAGTTGGGTTTTGTCCGCCAGGTCGGCGAGCTGGGGCACTGGGCGGTGGGCGCGCATGCGTTTATCGTGGGCAGCAGCTTCCTTCAGAGCCGTAACCTGCTGGCGATTGTGCACCCGATCCTGCGCAAGCTGATGGAGGAGTCCGGCGAGACGGTGAACCTTGCCGTGCTTGACCAGAGCGACCACCAGGCGATTATCATCGACCAGGTGCAGTGCACGCAGCTGATGCGCATGTCCGCGCCGATTGGCGGCAAGCTGCCGATGCACGCCTCCGGGGCGGGGAAAGCGTTTTTGTCGCAGCTGAGCGAAGAGCAGGTGACGGGGCTGCTGCACCGTAAAGGGCTGCACGCCTACACCCACGCCACGCTGGTGTCGCCGGTGCATCTGAAAGAAGATCTGGCGTTGACCCGCAAGCGCGGCTATTCGTTTGATGACGAAGAACATGCGCTGGGGCTGCGCTGCCTCGCGTCCTGTATTTTCGACGAACATCGCGAGCCGTTTGCTGCGATCTCCATCTCTGGCCCCATCTCACGTATGACCGACGACCGGGTGACCGAGCTGGGCGCGCTGGTGATTAAAGCCGCGAAAGAGGTGACGCTGGCGTACGGTGGGATTCGTTAAGATTGGGCGCGGTCTGATGCCCTCACCCCGGCCCTCTCCCACAGGGAGAGGGAGAAAATCTGATGCAAAACCGCTGCTTGCGGCGGTAAGCGTACACATCCTCCACATGCCCATTTTTGATCCGCGTTTGTAGCCCGCGCCAGTAGCTGGCGTGGAACAGATCTTCATGCATTTCTTCAAATAACGGCCCGATGCGTGGGTCCGCACACAGCCAGTGGCGAAACTCCTCGGGAAACACATCGCCCGGCGAAACGCTGTACCACGGCTCGCTGGAGAGCTCATCCTCCGGGTAACGGGGCGGCGGGATATCGCGAAAGTTCACCTCGGTCATGTAGCAAATTTCATCGTAATCGTAGAACACCACCCGCCCGTGACGGGTGACGCCGAAGTTTTTAAACAGCATATCGCCAGGGAAGATATTGGCGGCGGCGAGCTGGCGGATGGCGTTGCCGTACTCTTCGATGGCATCACGTAATGCCTGGCCCTCTGACTGTTCCAGCCAGATATTGAGCGGCACCATACGGCGCTCAATGTAGAGATGGCTAATCGCTATTTTATCGCCCAGATCGGTGATTTTCGTCGGCGCTTCCTGCATTAACAGCGACATGAGCGCCGGATCGATCTGCTGCTTATCCAGCACAAAGTTTTCAAACTCCTGGGTATCGGCCATTCGCCCGACGCGATCGTGCTCTTTTACCAGCTGATAGCAGGCGCGGACGTGCGCGGCGGTCATCTCTTTCTGCGGGGCGAATCTGTCTTTTATCACCTTAAAGACCCGGTCGAAGCCCGGCAGCGTGAAGACCAGCATCACCATGCCGCGGATACCTGGCGCTTCGATAAACTGCTCATCCGCCGCGGTGACATATCGCAGGTATTCCCGATAACTTTCCGTTTTGGCATGCTTCTGACAGCCAATCGCCATATACAGCTCGGCGGTGGTTTTACCTGGCAGGATCTCGCGCAGCCACTCCACCAGGGCGGCAGGCAGCGGGGCGTAAACCATGAAATAGGAGCGGGCGAAGCCAAATACGATGCTGGCCTCGGCGCTGGTGGTCAGGCAGGTATCGACAAACAGTTCGCCGTCGTCGGTACGGTGAATGGGCAACAGAAACGGCACAATGGCCGTCGGCGTAACCAGTTTGCCCACCAGCCAGGCGGCCTTATTCCGGTAGAACAGCTCGTTGGCCACCTGCAAATGGCTACGGCTGAGCACCTCCTCGCCGTAGGTTTCACGAAGATGCGCATGGATATAGCCGATATCCCGGAGCTTGTTCTCCCACGGCAGGCGCAGCGGCAAATCCGTTAAGATGCGATGCAGGAGCTTTTCCCACCCGCGATCGGGAAAGAAATCTTTCGCCAGCGGACGCGGAATGGTACGGAAGCGGCGCTCAGGCTGGGAGCTGAAGATAAATAACCGCTCAGGAGATAATGAGCGGTGGTCAAATAACCGGCAATAGACGGAGTTGAAAAAGCTCTCCGCAATCTCGAAGCGAGGGTAGTCGGGTAACAGATGGGTGTAATGCTCTTTCACGCGCAGTAAAAATGCCGCGTCCGGGCTTTTACCGTCGGTAATACAGCGCAGCTGCTCCACCACCAGACCCACATGGTGGTCATAGAGATGAATACGCTGCTTCATGGCCTGCTGAACCGCATGCCAGTCTGCATGTTCGAAGCGCTGCTGCGCGCCGGAGGTCACTTCCAGAAAACGACCATACTGGGCATCAAAGCCCTGCAGAATGGTTTGGGCAATCAGTAATTCCAGGCCACGCGACATATATTCCCCCTCACCACCAACCCTCTCCCCAGGGGGGAGAGGGGGAAAAGATTAGAACTGTGCTTCTTCCGTTGAACCCGTCAAGGCGGTGACGGAGGAGGTGCCGCCCTGAATAATCGTGGTCACATTATCAAAGTAGCCGGTGCCCACTTCCTGCTGGTGAGAGACGAAGGTATAACCATCTTTGCCCGCCGCAAACTCCGGCTGCTGCACCTTCTCAACGTAGTGCTTCATGCCCTCCCCCTGCGCGTAAGCGTGCGCCAGGTCGAACATGTTGAACCACATGCTGTGGATGCCTGCCAGGGTGATGAACTGGTACTTGTAGCCCATATCCGACAGCTGCTGCTGGAAGCTGGCGATGGTTTTGTCATCCAGCTTTTTCTGCCAGTTGAAGGACGGCGAACAGTTGTAGGCCAGCAGCTTGCCCGGATATTTCGCATGAATCGCATCGGCAAAGCGCTTCGCCAGCGCCAGATCCGGCGTGGACGTTTCACACCAGACCAGGTCGGCGTAAGGGGCATAGGCCAGGCCGCGGCTGATGGCCTGTTCGATACCGGCATGCGTGCGATAGAACCCCTCGCTGGTGCGCTCGCCGGTAATAAATTCGCTATCGTACGGATCGCAGTCAGAGGTGATCAGGTCTGCCGCATCCGCATCGGTACGGGCAATCACCAGCGTCGGCACGCCGAGCACGTCAGCAGCGAGACGCGCGGCAACCAGCTTCTGAATCGCTTCCTGGGTCGGGACGAGAACTTTTCCGCCCATATGCCCGCACTTCTTCACCGACGCCAGCTGGTCTTCGAAGTGAACGGCCGCTGCACCGGCCTCAATCATCGATTTCATCAGTTCGAAGGCGTTCAGCACGCCGCCGAAGCCCGCTTCCGCATCCGCCACGATCGGCAGGAAGTAATCAATAAAACGCGGATCGTTGGGCTCAATGCCTGCAGCCCACTGGATCTGATCCGCGCGGCGGAAGGTATTGTTGATCCGATCCACCACCGACGGTACCGAGTTGGCCGGATAAAGAGATTGATCCGGATACATGCTGGAGGCAAGGTTGGCGTCCGCCGCGACCTGCCAGCCGGAAAGGTAAATGGCTTCTATGCCGGCCTTCGCCTGCTGCAATGCCTGACCGCCGGTCAGCGCACCGAGGCTGTTGATATAACCCTTTTTGGAGCCACCGTGCAGCAGCTTCCACATTTTCGCCGCACCGTTCTGTGCCAGCGTGCATTCCGGGTTGACCGAGCCGCGTAACTTCACCACGTCCTCCGCGCTGTAAGGACGGCGGATGCCTTCCCAGCGCGGTTGAGTCCACTCTTTCTTTAATTCTTCGATTTGTTGGGTACGGGTTTTCATGTGCAGATGCTCCATATTGTTATGTGGTGAGTTACGCCAGGAAGCGGTAGCCCGGCAGGGTCAGGAAGTCGATTAAGTCATCTGATGTGGTGATTTGCTCCATCAGCCGCGCTGCGTCGTCAAAGCGTCCGCTGCTGAAGCGGTGTTCGCCCAGCTCGTCCTGGATGACCCGCATCTCTTCGGCCAGCATCTGACGGAACAGGGCTTTGGTGACCGGCTTGCCGTTGCTGAGCGTTTTTTGATGGTGGATCCACTGCCAGATAGAGGTGCGCGAAATTTCCGCCGTGGCAGCATCTTCCATCAGGCCGTAGATAGGCACGCAGCCGTTGCCGGAGATCCACGCTTCGATGTACTGGACCGCGACGCGAATATTGGCACGCATCCCCTCTTCCGTTCGCTCGCCCGCGCACGGTGCCAGCAGCTGTTCTTCAGCCGTTGGGGCATCTTCTTCGCGCGTGACAAACAGCTGATTTTTGTTATCGCCGAGTACGCGATTGAAGACCTCCATCGCCGTATCGGCCAGGCCCGGATGGGCAATCCACGTGCCGTCGTGACCGTTACGGGCTTCCAGCTCTTTATCGGCTTTCACCTTGTTGAGCACCTGATTATTGCGCTCCGCGTCTTTGCTCGGAATAAAGGCCGCCATGCCGCCCATCGCAAAGGCACCGCGCTTGTGGCAGGTTTTAATCAGCAGACGCGAATAGGCGCTCAGGAAGGGTTTATCCATGGTCACGACCTGCCGGTCCGGCAGTACGCGGTCGGGATAGTTTTTCAGGGTTTTGATGTAGCTGAAAATATAGTCCCAGCGTCCGCAGTTCAGGCCGACAATGTGGTCGCGCAGGGCATGCAGAATTTCATTCATCTGGAACACGGCGGGCAGCGTTTCAATCAGCAGCGTGGCCTTGATCGTGCCGCGCGGCAGGTTGAAGCGATCTTCCGCGTAGCTAAATACTTCGCTCCACCAGGCGGCTTCCTGCCAGGCCTGCGTTTTTGGCAGATAGAAATAGGGACCGCTACCTTTTGCCAGCAGGTTTTTGTAGTTATGGAAAAAATAGAGTGCGAAATCAAACAGGCTGCCCGGAATGGCTTCTCCACGCCATGTGACATGTTTTTCAGGGAGGTGCAGACCTCGTACGCGACAGATCAGCACCGCCGGATTCGGTTTGAGCTGGTAGATTTTCCCGGCTTCGTTGGTGTAGCTGATGGTGCCGTTGACGGCATCGCGCAGGTTGATCTGCCCGTCGATAACTTTGTTCCAGTCCGGGGCCAGCGAGTCTTCAAAATCGGCCATAAAGACTTTAACGTTGGCGTTCATGGCGTTGATCACCATTTTGCGCTCTACCGGACCAGTGATCTCAACGCGACGATCCTGTAAATCTTCAGGAATGCCGCGGATTTTCCACTCACCACGGCGAATGGAAGCAGTTTCCGAAATAAATCCTGGCAACTTGCCGTTATCGATTTCCTGCTGTTGATGAATGCGTGCCGCCAGCAGCTTATTGCGCTGCGGCGTAAAGCGTGTCACCAGCTCAGTCAGAAACTCTACCGCTTCGGCCGTCAAAACCTGCTGTTCTTGCTCACCATTCGGCTGGGTAAAGGTCAATTCATCGACCGTGGTTGCCTGTTGAGTCATCGTTCTGCTCCTCATCAAAGATCCAAAATCACGCCCCTAATGCGAACGAAAGATCGTTGTGTAGTTTTCGCTCAGCAGAATTAAGACTATCTATAATTTTTCCAAAATCAAAAACAATTTCCATTTTAATTTTAATTACAACGCAACATAATGATTAATATGAAGTTAAAGTTTCCTGGTATGTTGAACGGGATTTCGGAAATAAAAAAGGCACCCGAAGGTGCCTGATCTGAATAGCTGAAACGCTTTAGGATCGTTTAATGCAGACGATTACTCCAGCGTCGGATTCATGTGGCGAAGATCGTACGGCGTAATCTGGTAGACGTAATAGTTGAGCCAGTTAGTGAACAGCAGATTTCCGTGGCTGCGCCAGGTGGCTCCTGGTTTGTTTTGCGGATCGTTTTTCGGGAAATAGTTGTACGGGATATCCGGATTAAGACCCGCTTCGACATCACGGAAATACTCTGATGCGAGAGTATCGGGATCATACTCAGGATGGCCGGTAACGAACGCGATACGTTTGTCTTTACTGGCAAACAGGTAGGCATCCCCGTCTTCCGTTTCGGCCAGGATCTCCAGATCGGTGTAATCACGAATCAGCTGGGCCGGAAAATCGGCGTAGCGAGAATGCGGGGCCAGGAAGGTGTCATCAAAACCACGCGTCAGCAGCGCGTGTGGATGAAGAATGTGGTGTTCGTATACGCCGGAGAGCTTTTGAGTGCGGGTTTGCTTGGGAATACCGTAGAGAATGTTGAGTGCGGCCTGTACCGCCCAGCAGACAAACAGCGTTGACGTGACGTGATCTTTTGCCCACTCCAGCACCTGTTTGATCTGCGGCCAGTAAGCAACATCGTTAAATTCAACCAGACCGAGCGGCGCGCCTGTCACAATCAGTCCGTCGAAGTTTTCCCCCCGAATATCTTCGAAGTTACAGTAGAAGTTATTCAGATGCTCAGAGGGCGTGTTACGTGACTCGCGGGCATCAATACGCAGCAGTTGAATATCGACCTGCAGCGGGGAGTTCGACAGCAGACGCAGAAACTGATTCTCCGTCTCAATCTTTTTCGGCATCAGGTTGAGGATGAGAACCTTCAGCGGGCGAATTTCCTGACCTGTCGCGCGTGAAGCCGTCATCACGAAGACGTTCTCTTCACGTAAGAAATTGACGGCTGGTAGCTCGTCCTGCACCCGAATCGGCATAACCTTACTTCCTCACAATATACGTATAAACGTTTAGACATCCAGACAGCTAACGATACTCAGAAATGGTATGAATGTCGAGCCTGCAAGTCGAAGGTGAGAAAGTTTCAGGGAGAGGGAAAAAAACAAAAGCAAAAAACCCCGCACCTTACGGTACGGGGTTCTTCTTGATTGATGCCTGGCAGTTCCCTACTCTCACATGGGGAGACCCCACACTACCATCGGCGCTACGGCGTTTCACTTCTG